>NZ_JACYVY010000044.1:0-127693 GCF_017151825.1 Staphylococcus sp. EG-SA-18 | reverse complement strand
GTAACAAATTCGATTATACAATTGAGCTGTTAAAGTAAACTATACAATTTAATTTCAGGGAATTTCTCTTCAAACCATCTTGTTGCAAATTCATTTTCAAATAAGAATACTAAATCGTCATATCTATCTTTCACTAAAATCGATCTTGATGTGTTCATCTTATCTGTAATTTGGTCTTCATTTTCAATCCAACGTGCAATTTTACGGCCTACTGGCTCCATAACAACATCAACATTATATTCATTTTTCATTCTATGTTCGAAAACTTCAAATTGTAACTGACCAACAGCACCTAAAATAATTTGGTTTGTGTGTAATGTTTTATAGTATTGAATCGCACCTTCTTGTACTAATTGTTCAATACCTTTATGGAAATGCTTCTGTTTCATGACGTTTTTAGCAGAAACTTTCATAAAAATTTCTGGCGTAAATTGTGGTAAATCTTGGAAACTGTAGGTTTGTTTTCCACCAACTAAAGTATCTCCAATTTGATAATTACCAGTATCATATAGTCCAATGATATCGCCTGCTACAGCATGATTCACAGTTTCTTTATCGTCTGCCATAAATGACGTTGAACGTGTGATCTTTTGCTTTTTATTAGTACGTTGCAAAGTAACATCCATACCACGTTCAAATGCACCACTAACGACACGCATAAATGCAATTCTATCACGGTGTTTAGGGTCCATGTTGGCTTGAATTTTAAAGATAAATCCTGAAAATGAATCATCAAACGGGCTTACTTCAACCTCTTCTTTTGTTTGTCTTGCATTTGGCATTGGCGCAAAATCAACATATGCATTTAAGAAATTTTGTACACCAAAGTTAGCTAAAGCTGAACCGAAAAATACAGGTGTTAAGTCTCCACTCAACAGCGCGTCATTATCAAAGGCTTCACCCGCTTCTTCAACCAACATTAATTCTTCAATCGCTTGTTCAAAAGCACTATCATTTGTAATTGCATGATCTTCTTCCAACTCAAAATCATCATTCAAATGTAATATATTTTCTTCATCTCTAAATGGTTCAATTGTTTTAGACTTTCTATCAATGATGCCAAAGAAACTTTGTCCCATACCAATTGGCCAATTCATAGGGTATGTTTCAATATTTAATGTCTCTTCGATTTCATCTAATAATTCAAATGGTTCTTTACCTACTCGGTCTAATTTATTAATGAATGTAAAGATTGGAATACCACGCATTTTACAAACTTTAAATAACTTCAATGTTTGTGGTTCAATACCTTTTGCACAGTCTATGACCATGACAGCACTGTCAACTGCCATTAATGTTCTATACGTATCTTCTGAAAAGTCTTCATGTCCTGGTGTATCTAAGATATTGATTTTATAATCATCGTAATCAAATTGCATTACTGAACTTGTTACAGAAATACCACGTTCTTGTTCAACTTTCATCCAGTCACTTGTCGCAAATTTACCAGTCTTCTTCCCTTTAACTGTACCCGCTTCACGAATGGCACCACTGAAGTACAATAGTTTTTCAGTTAACGTTGTTTTCCCTGCATCGGGATGTGAAATAATCGCAAAAGTCTTTCTAGACTCAACTTCTTGCTTTAAGTTCATTAGTCTTTCTCCTTTTTATATGTTTCTATCCAATCTGTTAGTTGTGATGCAATCGATTCTGCCTCTTCCTCTTCTTTAAAAACAAACAATTGCATGAGTATTGCTTCAAAACAAGTTTCTTCATCTAATGTCATTGCCATCTGATATGACCAAAACCAATCTGGTATAGCAATGATTATCTGGTCATTTAATGCTTCGAATAAATAAACATCAATAGTTTTACCTTCATCAATAAATCTTTTATTGACCAACAGGGCCACCACCGAACTTTTTGTAAGCTGCTTCAAGGCCAATTAAATCATCTCGATGTGGCACCTTAATATGCCCTGGCATGATTTGATATGGTTCTCTTCCTTTTGATGCTAAAACGACAGTATCCCCAGGCTCAGCTATGTCAATTGCATGTTTTATCCCTTCTGCACGATCATCAAATTCAATATAGTTTTGATGTGTTGCACCTTTGGCTAATTCTGCCGTTAACATTTTCGGGTCATCATTTGCCGGATTATCCGGTGTGAAAATGACATAATCTGCACGACAGGCAACTCGCCCCATTTCAGGCGTTTTAGTTAAATCACGTTCGCCTGCCATACCAACTAAAAATATCAACTTTTGCTTTACAAAAGGCTGTACTGCATCGATTAATTTGTTCATACCATCAGCTGTATGTGCATAATCGATAATTAAATCAATAGGTAACGAAGGATCTAAAACTTCTAATCGCCCTTCAACAGGTTCTAAATTTTCAACAGCTTTAATAATCGTTTCTAAAGATGTACCTTTACTCCACACCGCAATCATTGCCGCCATAATATTAGAAATATTAAACTTACCAACATAAGGCGATTTTACTGAGTAAGTTCCAAAAGGCGTTACAAAATCAAAGCTGACACCTTGTAAAGATTCTTGAATATTTTTAGCCATAAATTGGGCTTCCTCATCAATTCCATAACTAAATACTTCACAAGGCGTCACTGTTCTTAAATACTCAGAAAATGAATCGTCATTGTTTAACACGACATACTTTTCTTTCGACAAATCTTCACCTAATTGACTAAACAATAAAGACTTCGCGTGTCCGTATGCTTCCATTGTGCCATGAAAATCTAAATGGTCTTGTGTTAAATTTGAAAATATTGCAACGTCAAATTCAACGCCTCGCAGTCGTCCTAATACTAAGCCATGGCTTGATACTTCTAATGTCATGGATTCAGCGCCTGCATCAACTGCTTCTTTAATTTTCTTAGTTAAAGAAACTGTTTCTGGTGTCGTATTTGCACCTTTTGTCTTTGTTTCATTAATTTGGAAACCATTAGTTCCTAAATATGCACTATTTTTTTGTAACTTTCTTTGAATTAAATGAATCATCGTCGCAATAGAAGTTTTACCATTTGTACCCGTTACACCAAATGTCACTAACTGATGACTCGGATAATCATATAATGTGTGTGCTAGAATACTAGCTACTCTTAATGTGTCCGGCACAACCACTTGTGTTACGTTAGCTGGTAATGATTGTTCTTTATTGACCACTACCAACTTACACCCTTGATCAGCTACACTTTGACAGAACTTATGACTGTCTACAGTATATCCAACTGAAGCGACAAAAATGCTACCTTCTCTCGCTGTACGTGAATCAGTAGTGATATCATCTATTTGTTGTTCTAAAGAACCCAATACACGCTTTACTTTTACTTTCTTAAACAACGTACTTGCATCCAAACTGAACCGCTCCTTTTTCTACAATATGTTTATTATACACGTTTTGTTGATGTTAATAAATTTATAATTTCACTGTTATATCCTACTAATCAGCATTTTCTAATTTCTACTATTAAAAATAAAACATACGTTATTATGAATTAGTTTCACAATTATGGCTCATCTTAAATTATTAAAACCATCTTGTAACATGGTATAATATCATAATTGTTTCCAAAAATATGCTATAATTGTATACTGGATAATTTTAAATATACAAATAAAACATAGAACAATAAATTGCTTTATAAAATAACGTTTTATTTTGTATCAATTCATCTATTGATTAAAATTGCTATAAATGTAACGACTTTGCGTCTTTATTTCTTTTATAATGCCGTAAAATAAGTTACACTTAAATAAAATTTTCAAACTAATGGAGGGTGGCTATTAATGGTTACTCAAAATAAAAAGATATTGATTATTACTGGCTCATTCGGTAACGGTCATATGCAAGTTACACAGAGTATCGTTAATCAACTTAATGATATGAATCTAGACCATTTAAGCGTCATTGAGCACGATTTATTTATGGAAGCTCATCCAATTTTGACTTCTATTTGTAAAAAATGGTATATCAATAGCTTTAAATATTTTAGAAATATGTACAAAGGGTTTTATTACAGCCGCCCAGATAAACTAGACAAATGTTTTTACAAATACTATGGACTTAATAAGTTAATCAATTTATTGATAAAAGAAAAGCCAGATTTAATATTATTAACGTTTCCTACACCAGTTATGTCGGTACTCACTGAGCAATTTAACATTAATATTCCAGTTGCTACAGTGATGACAGACTATCGCTTACATAAAAACTGGATTACGCCGTATTCAACAAGATATTATGTGGCAACAAAAGAAACGAAACAAGACTTCATAGACGTAGGTATTGATCCTTCAACAGTTAAAGTGACAGGTATTCCTATTGATAACAAATTTGAAACGCCTATTAATCAAAAGCAGTGGTTAATAGACAACAACTTAGATCCAGATAAGCAAACTATTTTAATGTCAGCTGGTGCATTTGGTGTATCTAAAGGTTTTGACACGATGATCACTGATATATTAGCGAAAAGTGCAAATGCACAAGTAGTTATGATTTGTGGTAAGAGCAAAGAGCTAAAGCGTTCTTTAACAGCTAAGTTTAAATCTAACGAGAATGTATTGATTCTAGGTTATACCAAACACATGAATGAATGGATGGCATCAAGTCAACTTATGATTACGAAACCTGGTGGTATCACAATAACTGAAGGTTTCGCCCGTTGTATTCCAATGATTTTCCTAAATCCTGCACCTGGTCAAGAGCTTGAAAATGCCCTTTACTTTGAAGAAAAAGGTTTTGGTAAAATCGCTGATACTCCAGAAGAAGCAATAAAAATTGTAGCAAGTTTAACGAACGGTAATGAGCAATTAACTAATATGATTAGTACAATGGAACAAGATAAAATTAAGTATGCTACACAGACAATATGTCGAGACTTACTTGATTTAATCGGTCATTCATCACAACCACAAGAGATTTATGGAAAGGTTCCTTTATATGCAAGATTCTTCGTTAAATAATTACGCTAATCATAAAAATTTCATTTTAATGCTTATTATCTTATTTTTAATGGAATTTGCGAGAGGCATGTATATCCTAAGCTATATTAATTTCTTGCCAACAGTTACATCCATTGCTGTAGCAATAACGTCTCTAGCATTTTCAATACATTTTATTGCTGATGCATCTACAAACTTTGTTATAGGATTTTTACTGAAAAAATTCGGCACAAAAATCGTTTTAACGACTGGATTTATTTTAGCATTTACAAGTTTATTTTTAGTTATTTGGTTTCCAGCATCACCTTTTGTAATCATATTTAGTGCTATGATGCTCGGTATTGCAGTTAGTCCTATTTGGGTCATTATGTTATCCAGTGTTGAAGAAGATAAACGTGGCAAACAAATGGGCTATGTTTATTTTTCATGGTTGTTAGGCCTATTGGTAGGTATGGTTTTTATGAATCTACTTATCAAAGTGCACCCAACACGCTTTGCCTTCATGATGTCTTTAGTCGTTTTAATTGCATGGATATTATATTATTTTGTCGATGTAAAGTTAACAAATTATAATACTCGTCCAGTTAAAGCTCAATTGAGACAAATTGTTGATGTGACAAAGCGCCATTTATTGTTGTTCCCTGGTATTCTTTTACAAGGTGCCGCAATTGCTGCCCTAGTTCCTATATTACCAACATATGCTACTAAGGTTATTAACGTAAGTACAATTGAATATACTGTTGCAATCATTATTGGTGGTATCGGCTGTGCAGTTTCGATGCTATTTTTATCGAAACTAATAGATAACCGCAGCAGAAACTTTATGTATGGTGTTATTCTAAGCGGATTTATTTTATACATGATATTAATTTTCACTCTATCTATGATTGTTAATATTCACATCGTGTGGATTATCGCTTTAGCTATCGGTCTAATGTATGGCATCTTATTACCAGCATGGAATACCTTTATGGCACGATTTATCAAATCAGATGAACAAGAAGAAACTTGGGGTGTTTTTAATAGTATCCAAGGATTCGGCTCAATGATAGGGCCATTATTTGGCGGATTAATTACACAATTTACCAACAATTTAAACAATACATTTTATTTCTCGGCATTAATCTTTTTAGTCTTAGCTGTATTTTATGGAAGCTACTTTATAGCAAATAGAGAAAAAGCTAAGTAAGGTTAAAACGTATTTTAAAATAAAGAAAATGGTCATTTTTATTACATTCAATAAAAATGACCATTTTCTTATTAATTCAAACATACTACGATTAACAATACTATTATGTTACTTAAGCTAATTTAAACGTTTCAATAACTTTCCATTTATCTTCGTCATCGTCAAAACGTAACAAAGTTAATTCATCGATAATTTCTTTATGGTCTACCCCAGCTAATGCTACTTGACCAAAAATATCTTCGAATTCTTGGCTAGATAGTCCTTGTGCTATTGTAAAGTGTGGCACAAAAACATGTTCAGCTTCTCCATAGAAATCTTCTCCATTAAAGCGATTAAACAATTCTTCTAAGTCGTCCGTCTTCGCAACTTTAAAGTAAATCACATTGTTCGTTGGTTTGAAGCTAGAAGCTTTTGTAGCATGAACTTCTACTGCTGGTATACCATTAATACGAGCTCTAACCTGTTCAATGACAGAATCTAAATCACCATCTTCAATTTCAAATGGCGCTTTAATTGTCACATGTGGTTTAATTCGTGAATACTGTTTATCATATCTTTTACGGTAAGAATCCACCGCTTCTTGAAATGACTTTGATGGAATTAATGCTAATCCTAAAATCATCTGAATTCCTCCTTTGTTTAACCTATTGCTATTATATCAAATTTCTTTGAAAACCGTTACATTAAAAATAATTCATTATACATCTTTTGCAATTTCGACAAATTTAAATTAAATCAAACAGTAAAATCTTTTATAAATTATATTATAGACCAAACTATATGAAGACAATTCATACTAAATCTACTAATGTAAATTACTCATAATGTTGATCATCTGTGTTTTTACGTAAAAAATACAATAATATATCTGACAGCAATGGTTTCCAATCTTTCCATTGGTGACCACCTTCAAATTCATCGTAATAATAAGTTATATTATATTTCTTAATTTGTTCAGCTAATTCTCTATTCGGTGTTAAGAAATCGGCACGCTTACCATTTGTTGGTAAAGTAAAATCTTTTTCATCTAGACCAATGACATGCCAAATTGTCAATTGTTCTTTATTAGCACATTGATTTAGCTTATCTAATACTTTGTCATCTGAATGTGGACTTAACATTGCTACACGACTAAAAATCGTTGGATAGGTCAACGCCGTTAATAAGGCAATACTACCCGCTAAACTATCCCCTACTAATAACCTTGCATTACCTACTTTCAGTGTAGAAAACGTCGAGTCAATAAATGGCAATATTTCTTTACCGACTGATTGAATAGTTAAATGAGAACGACTTCCTTGTGGATGAAATTCCTCTCTACGCTTATCAACGTCTTCATAATGGAATCCAACAATGATCGCATCATCAATACGCGCTTCTTTGATTAACGATTCATATGTACGTTGTATTCTCCCGAAACGTAAAAAATCTAATCCGTCAAAGCAAAGAATGACATTATATTTAACAAGTTGATTATAAGATTCTGGTAAATAAATACTTATCGTGACATCTCTATTTAAAATATTACTATATAAAACATGTTTATTAATCTTACCAGTTTTAAATTCTGACATAAAAAAGTGCCCCCTAGTAGTTGTATTGTTATTGTACCAAGAGACACTATATTTTTAAAATTCAAATTTCTGAGCACCTAAAATTATCAATGCTGTTTCTTTTTTTATCAAATGATCACTACATATACTATAAACAAAAGTAGATTACTTTTTGGCACGTGCTTGTTTTAAACGTTCTGGATATGTCTTCAACCAAAAGACAGCATTAGGTAATTTATTCGGATCAGGTTGATAAACTGCATTATAACCGTTTCCTAAACGTTTCTTTTGAATTTCATAATCTTTTAAAGCATTTACGGCAGGCTTATGTAAAATCCAAATCGCAATGATATTTAACCAAGCCATTAGACCTACACCTAAATCACCGAATGCCCATGCTACATCAGCTGTTTTAACTGCACCGTAAAATGTAGCGAACAAAATAATCACACGAGCAATATTAATAAATATCGATGAAACTTGATTATTTTGATTACGCGTTAAATAAGCAACATTTGTTTCTGTAATGTAGTAGTACGACAAAATTGTAGTAAATGCAAAGAAGAATAAAGCAAATGCAATAAAGTACGAACCTACGCCAGAGAAAGTAGGATCAAATTGATAACCACTGCCATGGAACGCTTTATCAATGCCGGCTTGTGCATACATCGCAGTACCTGAATAATCTTTACCTGTTGCATTTTCAACATAAATACCGCCATCTTTAATTAAATGCGGTGTGCCATTCGCATTAACCGTACCATCAGTCACATTATATGTACCAGAAATAAGTATAATCAGAGCAGTTGCAGTACATACAAATAATGTATCAATATAAACTGAAAATGCTTGTACTAGACCTTGTTTACTTGGATGTGATACTTCTGCTGCCGCTGCTGCGTGTGGACCTGTACCTTGACCAGCCTCATTTGAGTATAATCCACGTTTAACACCAATCTCTATCATTGCGCCAACGATACCACCAAAAGCAGATTGTAATCCAAATGCTGATTTGAAAATTAATGCAAATAACGCTGGCACTTCTTGTATATTGATACAAATGATAATGACAGCCATCAGTATGTAAATAATTGCCATAAATGGTACAACGGCTGTTGCAACATTGGCAATACTACGTACACCACCAAAAATAATTAATCCCAAAATAACTACAACAATAGCACCCATTAACCATTGTGGAACATGAATCGCATTATGCATAGAACTTGCTATAGCGTTAGATTGCACACCAGGAAGCAATAGACCTACTGAGATAATCGTAACAATAGCAAAGATAATTCCGTAAATTTTACCAAATTTACCACCAATACCATATTCAATATAATACGCTGGTCCACCACGGTATTCATTATTTTCAACTCTCTTGAATATTTGACCAAGTGTAGATTCAATAAAAGCACTACTTGCACCTAAAAACGCAGTAATCCACATCCAAAATACTGCACCAGGTCCTCCTATAAATATTGCAGTAGATACACCGACAATATTACCTGTACCAACCCTGCCTGCTAAAGACATGGCTATCGCTTGAAAACTTGAAATACCATTAGGAGACTTCTCTCCTTGAAACATTAATCGAATCATTTCTTTAAAATGTCTAACTTGAAAAAATCGCATACGCAATGTAAATAGCACACCAGTAATTAGCAAACCATAAACTAATGGCTTACTCCATACAACCTCATTTAAAAAGGTTACTAATTTTTCAATCATAAGATTCCCCCTATTGTTTAAACATAAAAATATTATACGATTAAGCACGAGACACTTCAATATATTTTTCAGAATATTCTTATAAATATTAATATGATTATTTCATTATTTAAACACGTTTAATATTAAAATAAGTTATTCATATAAACTGGTGCTGTTTGATCCAATTGCAGACT
Source organism: Staphylococcus sp. EG-SA-18 (assembly GCF_017151825.1). Lineage (NCBI taxonomy): Bacteria > Bacillati > Bacillota > Bacilli > Caryophanales > Staphylococcaceae > Staphylococcus > Staphylococcus sp. EG-SA-18. Next base: position 118,137 of record NZ_JACYVY010000044.1, on the reverse strand, counting down.
TACGAGTCATTGAAAAGTCTCACAAACTATTGAAAGTAAATATCTTAAAATAGAAAGTGAATGGTTAATTTAAGTATATTTAAAAAATATTAACCTTTTTAAGCACTGCTATTTAGGATATACTAAATAATAACTAAGTTTAGAAAAATAGGAGGAACATCGTTTATGTTAAACAAGGTTTGGTTCCGAACTGGCATCGCTCTGATTATGCTGTTCATTCTCATCAAACTATTTATGGAAGTGCACGAAGTATTTACTCCAATAGCTACAATCATCGGTTCTGTATTTCTTCCATTTTTAATTAGTGGTTTTTTATTTTATATCTGTCTACCTTTTCAAAACTCACTTGAAAAAGTCGGTTTTCCAAGATGGGCTAGTATAACAACAATCATGTTAGCTTTGTTTGCTATTATCGGCTTAATTGTTGCGTTTGTTGCACCAATCATCATTTCAAATATCAACAATTTAATTAGTCAGACACCTGCCCTACAAAAAGAAGCAGAGCAAATTATTAAATTCGCACTAGCTCAAATGGATAAATTACCTGAAGATGTAACAAGTAGAATTACAAATATGGTTAAATCAATGGGTGATGGCGTTACTAATATTTTATCTAATTCATTACAGTACATTACATCATTAATTTCAACCATCTTCTTATTGATTATGGTTCCATTCTTCTTAATTTATATGTTAAAAGACCATGAAAAATTTATCCCAGCTGTTGCTAAATTTTTCAAAGGTGAACGTAAAGTATTTTTCGTAGATTTATTAACTGATTTAAACTTTACATTAAAATCTTACATTCAAGGTCAAGTAACTGTCAGTGTTATTTTAGGTATATTCTTATATATCGGTTATTCAATTATTGACTTACCATATATTCCTTTATTAGTACTATTTGCTGGTGTCGCAAACTTAATTCCTTTCTTAGGTTCATGGTTATCATTTGCACCTGCAGCAATACTCGGTATTATAGATAGTCCTACTACATTTATATGGGTTTGTATCATTACATTAATTGCACACCAACTTGAAGGTAATATCATTACGCCAAATGTAATGGGTAAATCTTTAAGTATCCATCCTCTAACAATTATCGTTGTTATTTTAGCAGCAGGAGATTTAGGTGGCTTTACATTAGTTCTGATTGCAGTGCCATTATATGCTGTACTTAAAACGGTTGTTAGTAATATTTTCAAATACCGCCAACGCATTATTGATAAAGCAAACAGTAATGTTAAGGACTAATTCTGTGGATGTCTTTTAAGAATATAAGATACTATCGCATCAAAAGTTGAAACTACAGCTTTTGAGGCGATTTTTTTGTGCATAAAAAATCAGTCAAATGAAATATCAAATAATTTTCCATCAGTCCGATTATTATAAAAGCAAAAAAGCTTTGCTCACATATATAATAACGTGAACAAAGCTGTTGAATGATATTATTTAATTGCGTGGAATCCGCTATCTACATGAATATTTTCACCTGTAACGCCACTTGATAAATCACTTAATAAGTAAGCCGCAGTTTTACCTACTTCTACTTGATCAACATTACGTTTTAAAGGTGCACGCTCTTCGATTTCTTTAAGAATTGTATTGAAACCACCCACACCTTTTGCACTTAATGTACGGATTGGACCAGCTGAAATTGCATTAACGCGAATATTATCTGGACCTAAGTCTAATGCTAAATATTTAACATTTGCTTCTAAGCTCGCTTTAGCAACACCCATCACATTATAGTTTTGAACTGCGAATTCGCCACCTAAATATGTTGTTGCAACAATGCTACCACCTTCTGGCATTAATTTTTTAGCTTCATGAGCAACGATAGTTAGTGAGTAAGAACTAATGTCTTGAGCTAACAAGAAACCTTCACGTGAAGTTTCAGAAAAGCGTCCGCGTAAGTCTTCCATATTAGCAAATGCGATTGAATGATATACACCATCAATATTGCCAACATCTTTACCAATTTGCTCAAAACCATTAATAACCTCTTCATCGCTTTGAACATCAATTTGATATAAGTGCGCTTCTGGTTGATTTAATTGTTCTAATAATTTTTCAAGCTCTTTACGGCTACGTTCTTTACGGTAAGTAAATACTAATTTAGCACCTAATTGATCTAAAACTTTAGCGACACCAAAAGCAATACTACGCTTATTAGCGATTCCCATAATGACATATGTTTTGTTTTCAAGATTTAACATGTAAGATAACTCCTTATAATAATTAATTTAACGGATAGAATATCTAATCCCAGTTTTAACTAACTTTTTATTCGTCAATACATTTTAACACTATTATGACTTTTTAATAAAGTTATTTAAACGTATTACAACGATAAATGTTTGATTTAGTCCTTTCTGTATCAAACTTGATTTACGTAAAAAGCATTTATTTATCAAAATCATATACATACTAGCATTTTAATATCATTAATTTTACGTCGTACTAAAATACGTCTGCATTTTAATATCATTATTGTTAAAAATAAAATTCTAACTCTTGCTTCAATTCATCAACGTATTCTTTAGCACCGGTAACAATTAAGCGATCTCCATATCGCAATTGTGTATCTCCATGCGGAACAATCGACTCATTATTACGGATAATACGCACGAAGATGATGTCTCCTCCGAATGGGAAATTACGTAATTGAATATTTTCATATTTATAATTTAACATTTGAATTTCATATAGTGACGTTTCAACATTACTTAATAAATTCAACATGTTAGGTGTTTCAATTAAACCTTTTAATAAGATTTTATTACTTAAGTAGCTACTGAAAATTTCAATACCTGAATCAACTAACTCTGTATCGTCCGTTGTGCTTTCAAGTCTGCAAATGACACGCTCAACTTGATGTGCTTTGGCTAATTTAGCAACTTTTCGGTTAATATCATCGTCATTCGTGGCACAAACAACTATGTCTCGGTCAAACAGACCTAGTCGTTCTAAAACATCTTGTTCATAATCAGCAATTTCTATCATCGTGATATCATCCGACAATTGACGACGATCACTCAAGTCTTTGCGATAATATAATGTCACGTCATATAACTGAGATGTTAAATTTTGCGCTATAGGAATCGTTAATTGATTTTTACCAATTAAACTAACTTCAATTTTACGGTTAAACTCATCTGGAACTGGAAACAGTTTTTTGAAAATAATCGGAACGAATACACATGTAATGACTGCGCTTAAAATTAATATACCTGACGTTTCAGCTGAAATAGCATTTAATCTTTCTGAAATTTTGGCTGCAGCTATCACGAGCGATAATGTTGATGTTAATAAAAATGCTGATGCAATCGTTGTTTTCATATCAAACCAACGTCGAATAAACATGACTGGAATTAATTTTGAAACGATAAATGCAACGATTAAAATCGGTATGATAATTAGTAATTTCGGTTCTTTAATTAATGAAGGTATGTTTAAATCTACACCAACCATTATAAAGAAAATAGGAATAAAGAACCCATAACCAAATGAGTCTAACTTTTCAACCATTTCTTCATCTGGATTTAATAATGAAACAACGACACCTGCTAAGAATGCACCTAATATATTTTCTGCGCCAACTCCCTCTGCTAGGGCTACTAATAATATTATTAATGCAAATACCGCACGAATACCGATTTGCGTCGTACCATCCATCAATTTTTGTAAAAATGACATTCTTTTAAATTGAACACCTAAAATATATGAAATTGCTGTGAAAACAACTAATATACCTATTAACCATATTGTACTGCCGCCTTGACCATTGATTGCACCATAGACCGTTAATAAAATCATAGTTACTAAGTCCGCAAGTACTGCTACTAATAGGATAAATTGCCCTATAGTTGTTCTCATAATATTCATTTCTTTTAAAGTTGGAACAACTACGCCTAAGGAAATAGTTGAAATGATAATGACCATTAATAACACATCATCCACTAATCCAAGCCATTTAAATACATACGCTAAAAGAATCGAAATAATCATAATAAATGCAAATACAGTTAACGCTAGATTAAGATGCCCTGGAATTGAGGATTCATCATTATTTTGTCCTTGACGTGCGCGTTTATCTTTTTTAAAAGCTTTAAAATCAATTTCTAAACCACTTAAAAACATTAAAAAGATAAAGCCTAATGTTGATAAAATATTTAGAATTGAATCCCTTTCTACTATATTTAGAAATGAATTTCCAATCACAATCCCCATCAAAATTTCTGCAACAACAACTGGCAAGAAATTAATATTTAATCGATTGACAATTATTGGAGTTAAAAACGCTGCTAAAACAACAATAACTAAAGATAAAAACTCCATAACTCCTCCTTAAATTAAGTAAGCCATAAATGATGTAGCTAAACCAAAATAAATCAACATACTAATAATATCATTAATTGTTGTAATAAATGGTCCACTAGCCACTGCTGGATCGATATTTAATTTATTCATCAATAATGGAATCATCGAACCTACAAACGTCCCCACCGTCATCGCACAAGTTAAACTTCCTGCAACGATTAATGCTAAAAGTGGCTGATGATATATTGCAACAATAATTGTAAATAATATTGTTGAACATACAACACCCGATAATACACCACTTCCTGCTTCTCTTAATGCAATTCTAAATTTACTTTGCTCATTAATTTCCCCTGTCGTAATGTTACGAACTGAAACGGCTAAAGATTGTGTACCTGAATTTCCTGACATACCACTAATAATAGGAATAAACGCTGCGAGTAGCGCTACATTTTCTAATGTTTTTTCGAATCTCCCTAAAATTGTCGCAGTAATCATTCCTAAAAATGTTAAAATAATCAACCATGGTAAACGTTTTAATGCTGTTTTAATGATTGAATCATTAGTCGAATCGATATCTGATACCCCGGCTAAACGAGAGTAGTCTTCACTAGCCTCTTCATCCATAACGTCTAAAATATCATCAATCGTGATGATACCAAGCAAATGTTCTTGGTAATCTATAACAGGTACAGCCATGAAATCATAGTCTCTCATAACTTGAGCAACATCTTCTTGGTCGTCTGCTACATTCACACTAATGACACGTTCATTCATAATATCTTCAATATAAGCATCATTTTCAGCTACAATTAAATCTCTTAGCGATAAAACACCTACTAATTTACCATCATCATCAACGACAAATATAACATATATTGTTTCTGCGTCTGGTGCTTGCGCTTTGACCAATAATAATGCTTCTTTAACAGGCGTATGCGCTTTAAGTGATAAATACTCCGTCGTCATAATACCGCCGGCCGTATCCTCATCATAGTGAAGTAATGCTTTGATTTCATTCGCGTCATCTTTATTCATCAATGTTAAAAGACTAGCAACTTTTGGTTTAGTCAACTCATTTAAAATATCTACTGCATTATCGTATGACATTTCTTCTAATATGTGACTTGCGTATGTCGCATTCATTTTATCAAATAGCAACTCATATTCATCGTCATCAATATCTAATTGATCAAAGAAATTTGCAACCTCTTCAGGTGATAAATATTGAAAAATCTTTTGTCTATTTTCATCGGTAGTATCTTCAAAATACTCACTTTGTTCATATGTGTGTAATGCTAGAAATTCATCTCTAAATTGATCAATATCATCATTTTCTAAGTATTGATCTAATAATGTCTCATCATATAATTCCTCTTGAACACGCTCTTTTTCATCTGTGTTCATTGACATACTTACACCCCCTGTGTGAATTAGAGTTGATTGAATAATTTAAGTAATTGCTTATAATCAATTGTAATATAAATATTGTTCTTATTGATTGGATGAACAAAATATATTTGCGTACATTGCAGTACTTGACCATGAATTTTGTCATGAAAACCATCATACAAAGAATCTCCCACAATTGGATGCCCAATATGTTGAAAATGTACACGAATTTGATGTGTACGTCCCGTATGCAAATGAACTTTGCATAAACTGTATTTATCATTCTGATTTATTACTTCATAAGATGTTTTAGCGTATTTACCATCCGAGGCAACTTCTCTAGTTATAATACTATCCTTTGACCGTCTAATATTAGCTTCAATAATACCAGATGTATGGGTTTTACCATATACAAGGCAAGTATATATTTTTTTCAAGTTTACTTTAGAAAATAAATGATGGATATATCCATATTTAGCGAATATCACAATACCAGTTGTATTACGATCTAGACGCGTAACAATATGTGGGTTAATATTTTCACCATTTTCCTGACAATGATATAGTACTTGTTCGATTAAACTTTCATGAGGATGTTCTCTCGAAGGTGTACAATTTTGATTGTTTGGTTTAGTAACTATGATGATAAAAGCATCTTCATACAATACTTCTAGCTTACGAGCATAAGGTATTAAATTAACACTCGGTATTTCTCGTGGTAAATGAATTTCTAATATATCATTTGGCATTAATTGCTTACGCACTGTGACTGGTTCATCATTAACAATTAAAGCGCCATTATTTTTAATGGCGCTCACTGTCTTCTTAGAAAAATCATGTCGTGCTAAAAAAGTTTTAACAGTTTCCTGTTGTGATATATGATACTTAAATTTCATCGTTCTTCATCACTTGATATGAAAGAATCGTGTACACGTTTCCAGAATGGGAATGGTCTAAAACGTGCAAACCTCACTTTTTCATTTGCTACACGGTATTGTATTGAATTAACATTTTTATGTTTGATACTAACATGATCTATCGTCATTCTAATGGTATCATGATTAACTGGTGATATTAAACATGTATGATGCTTTGGTAATACAAGTGGTGATCCTACCGTTCTAAACACACGATTATTTATTGAGGCAATTTCTGTAATTTGCATTGCTTCAAGTGAAGGATGTATCAGTGCGCCACCTAGCGCTTTGTTATAAGCCGTTGAACCCGAAGGTGTTGATACACATAATCCATCGCCTCTAAATCGCTCAAAGTGTTTCCCTCTTAAGTTAACATCCACAACAAGTGTTGAGCCATTTTCAGTTTTCATCGTTGCTTCATTTAATGCTAAATACCTTGTTTCATAGCCGTTGTCGTTGTATCTCATAATAATTTCAAGCAATGGATATTCAATGACCTGAAACTCTGAATTATTAATTTCGATGATTAATTTTTCAACTTCATGAGGTAACCAATCCGCATAAAATCCTAAATGACCTGTATGAACTCCAACAAATGCCACTTTTGATAACATGTGGCTATACTGATGGAATGCTTGTAGTAATGTACCATCACCACCAACTGAAATAACAATTTCAGGATTTTCACTATCCTCAATCATGCGAAAATCTTTCATATAGTTCATCATTTTATGCTTTAAGGCATTAGACTTGGAGTCACCTTTAGTTAAAATTGTATAACGCATGATTTATAACACCTCGTTAATCATTTTCATGTTTTTTAGAACGTTTTTGCGTGTAATATTTTTGAGCTTCCTGAATTTCATCTTTAATTTCAGACATCTCTTCATCAAGTAAATACGCTGCTTCTGCCGCTCTTTCCAAACGATGTTGAATTTCATCCGGATAAGCACCATCATATTTATATCGTAAAGTATGTTCAATCGTTGCCCAGAAATTCATTGCTAATGTACGAATCTGAATCTCAGCCAATATAAATTTTTGGCCTTGTAATGTTTCAATTGGATATTCAATAATGACATGATACGAGCGGTAACCACTTTCTTTAGTGTTACGAATATAATCTCGTTCTTCAATTACTTTAAAATCTTTTCTTTGTCTTAAAATATTGACGACAACATCAATATCTTCAACAAATTGGCACATCATTCTTAAACCAGCGATATCGTACATTTCTTCTCTTAACCTATCAAATGGTATTTGTCGTTTGTTTGCCTTATCTATAATACTAGCGATTGGTTTAACACGACCAGTAACAAATTCTATTGGCGACGCTTGTTCACCAACTTCATATTGTTTGCGCATGCCTTTAAGTTTCACTTTCAACTCATCAACCGCTTGCTTATAAGGTGTTAAGAACTGATCCCATTGATTCATAGTGCTTCACCCCGCTTTATTCAATGTCGAATGTTTCTTCAACGGTTGCAACAAATTCCTTACCATAATTATTATTCCCTTTTATGTTGTCTAAAATATAAGTAAGTTCTTGGTGGAATTCAGTCAATTCTAGTTCATCATTGATAATAATTTTTTTAGTCATGTTTTCATGCAACATCGTCCATGTTTCTTGTACGAAAATGAGATAAGCATACGCTTTACCATCATCTAATGTATACGCAAAGGCATAATTATCACTATCAACGAGCATTTGTCCTACTTCAGATAATCCTTTAATAGAATCTTCTGTATAACAATAAAGTATGTCATCTTTAATTTTAATTTCATTAATATATAAACGCATGCTTAATCCTCCTCTTATTCCATAACATTTTAACACAATTCAATAATACAAAACACTTACGAACACTATTTTTAATGGTCAAATTAACATTGATAATAGATAAAGGAAATTGCTTTTAAAATTCAACTTTGTCATTCATAATATAGTTAAGATAAATTGAATTTGATACGAGGTGTATACATATCATGGCAACAAATCATGAAATAGAATTTAAACAAATGATAACTGCATCAATCTATAATAAATTGCAAGAGAAATATTTTAAAGACAGTGTGCTTTTTAAGCAAATCAATTACTATATTGATACACCCGATTTCAAATTAAAGGAACATCGCTCTGCACTACGCATAAGAGTTAAAGACAATCAATATGAAATGACTTTAAAGACACCAGCAAAGGTTGGTCTATTAGAATACAACTATATCGTCGACATTAAACCAGAGATGAACTTGATTATTTCAAACGACAATCTTCCAGATGACATTCGTCAAATTATAGTTGAACAGTTTGGTGTAAAGGATACAACTTTATCAATACTTGGTGCATTAACGACATATCGCCAAGAAACTAAATATAAAGGTGATTTACTCGTTTTAGATAAAAGTGAGTATTTCGATACTACGGATTATGAGTTAGAGTTCGAAGTTAAAGACTATAATCAAGGTTTACAAAAGTTCCAATCTTTATTAAACGAACTAAACCTCGAACATCATCAACCTTTAAATAAAGTTCAACGTTTTTTCAAGAAAAAAGAAACACTTTCAAACAATATAAATTAAATTGGCAAATATGCATATTTCTTTCAAATGTTTAAAATCATGTTATATTAGTTATATATTAACTTAAGTTCGTAACAGTAAATTTTTGAAAATGGGTGATTAAATGACAACAACACCATATGACATCATTGGTAAAGAAGCGTTATACGATATGATTGATTATTTTTACACCCTTGTAGAAAAAGATGAACGACTTAATCACCTGTTTCCAGGAGATTTTGCAGAAACAAGTCGTAAACAAAAACAATTTTTAACACAGTTTTTGGGCGGTCCAAACATTTATACCGAAGAACACGGACATCCTATGCTAAGAAAAAGACATATGGATTTTACAATCACTGAATTTGAAAGAGATGCATGGTTAGAAAATATGCAGACAGCAATTAATCGCGCTGCGTTTCCACAAGGTGTTGGAGATTATTTATTTGAGCGCTTAAGATTAACTGCTAATCATATGGTGAATTCCTAAAATTAATTGTAGGTGAATAAACATGGCTGGAGAATTACGAATAATGGAAAATAAGAGTCGTGAAGATATTAATCTATCACCTGTAAGTAAAATCGAAATTTATTCATTTTTCGATCCATTTAGCTCCGATTGCTTCAAATTATCAGCAATCTTATCCAAATTAAGAATTGAATATAATCAATATATACGTATCAGACATATATTAAATCCTTCGTTAAAAGTATTAACGAAATGCCAAGCTCAAAGTACATCCAACTTTGATAACATCGCCCTAGCTTATAAAGCAGCTGAGTTACAAGGTCGTGTACGTGCCGAACGATTTATACATTTAATGCAAAATGAAATCATACCTAAAAGAGATATTATTACAGAATCAATGATTTGTGACTGTATTCAAAATGCAGGTATTGATTTAGAAGTATTTAAAGACGACTTACAAAAAAGTAAACTAACCGAAAGCTTGAAAATTGATTTGCATATTGCAAGAGAAATGGAAATCGAACAAGCCCCTTCTCTCGTTTTCTTTAGTGAAGATGTTCATGAAGAAGGTTTAAAAGTCGAAGGATTATACCCATATCACATCTATACTTATATAATTAATGAATTGATGGGTAAACCTATCGAAAAGAATCTTCCTCCTAAATTAGAAACTTATATACAGCAACAACAACTTGTAACGATGGAAGAATTACTTACTATTTATGAATGGCCAGAAAAACTTTTAAACAAAGAGTTAAAGAAGTTAGCCATTCAACAAAAAATTGAAAAACTTAAATATCCAGATGGCGATTTCTGGAAATCTAAAATGCCTAAAATCAAATCAAAATAAATAAATTAAAGACCTCGTACACCATAAATGTAACGAGGTCTTTTTACTGACTCTTAATTTTGCAACATTAAATTATTAGAACGTAATGTTACACATCGATCTAAATATATTAGTGATATTTTCCGAATTTAACCAGTTCGAAAATTATACAAATTATAAATTTGGTACATAATAGACTTATATTAATCGTTAATGTATAAAAAGTGCATATTTAATACATTTTTATACAACTTCACTTCCCTCTTATTAAAAAAGAACATAAAAAAACGTCGTGTCTGAATACACGACGCTAAACAAAGGGGATGGGAGAAATTTTTCACTTCAAACAAAGGGGTATGTTTGTTATGTGATTAATTTCATGTTCATAATATAACATGCTATCTCTACCATTTCAACCTTTTAATAGTACTTAATTTAAATTGTCACAATCTGTTCATAATGTAAGCGAATACAATAGTACTAAGCTTTCATTAATTTTTCAAAAGCGTTCAATTTTTGTTCAAAAACTTCACAAGCTTGTTCAATTGGTTCAGGTGTTGTCATATCTACACCAGCATTTTTTAATATCTCAATTGGATAATTTGAGCTACCTTTTTTCAAGAATTCATTAATATATCTATCTACTGCTGGCTTACCTTCTGTTAAAATTTGATGACTTAAGCTTTGAGCTGCACTGTAACCAGTTGCGTATTGATATACATAATAATTCATATAGAAGTGTGGAATACGTGACCATTCCTTACTAATATCTTCATCAGTTTCTACAGAATCACCGAAGTATAATTTATTTAATTTGGCATATTCTTCATTCATTCTAGTTGGTGTTAAAGGTTCACCTGCTTCTTCAATTGCATGAATTTTATGCTCAAATTCTGCGAACATTGTTTGTCGGAATAATGTAGCTCTGAAACGTTCTAATTCTTGGTTTAATAATAATAAGCGTTTTTCATCATCAAGATGTTTATCCATATAATCACTTAAAAGTGCTTCGTTACAAGTTGATGCAACTTCAGCGACAAAAATAGTGTAGTCACTAGAATTTGACGGTTGGAATTTTCTACTGAAGTAACTATGTGCTGAATGCCCAAATTCATGAACTAATGTGTATAAGTCTGAAATAGTATTAGACCAGTTAAGTAGAATAAATGGATTAGTTAAATGTGCACCTGATGAATAGCCACCTGAACGTTTACCTTTATTCTCATAGACATCGACCCAACGATTGTTTAAGCCTTCTTTAACTACATTTAAATATTCTTCACCCATTGGTTCTAAAGCTTTTAACATCCACTCTTTAGCTTCTTCATAAGGCATTTCAAACTTAATATCTTTAATTAATGGTGTATATAAATCATACATTTTCAAGTCATCTAAACCTAGCAATTCTTTGCGCAATTCAGTATATCTATGTAGCAATGGTAAATATTTATGTACAGTTTTTACTAGATTGTCATATACATTTTCTGGAATATGATTATTACTCAATGCTTTTTCTCTTGCAGTTTTGTAATTGTGTGTACGAGCATTAAATACATTTTTCTTCACTTCACCTGCTAGCGTAGCGCCAAGCGTATTATTATGAGCACCATATGCTTTATATACATTTCTAAAAGCACTTTCTCTTAGTTTGCGATCATCTGATTCTAAATACTTAATAAATGTACCTTGTGTTAACGGGTGTGCATTTCCATCTTTATCAATCGCATCTTCAAATACTAAATCAGCGTTGCTAAACATACCGTATACATTTGATGGCGTTGATAACGCGTCCTGCGCTTCTGTTAATAACTTTTCAGTTTCAGCATCTAAAATATGAGGACGTTTTTCATTAATCAACTTCAAATCAAATGCGAATTTTTGTAATTTATCATATGAATTTACAAATGATTGAATTTTATCTTCATCAATTTGTAAAATCTCTGGCACTAAGAAACTCCATGCCGAGCTAAATTTAATAATTAATTGATGTGCTCTTGACTCCATACCAGTATACTTGTCGTTCGTTGTATCTTGGTCTTGTTTTAGGTGCGCGTATACATATACTTTTTCTAATTTAGTACCTAATGTATCTTCTAATTCTAATGCATTGTATAATGTCTCAGCACTATCACCAATGTGTCCTTTAAATTGTTCTTCTTTGCCTAACTCATTTTCAACTTCTTTAAATGCAGCCTCAAAAGCTTCATCATCTTTGAAAATTGTTGTTAAGTCCCATGTATATTCAGGATATTTACGTTCCTGTTCTTCTCTAGATAATTGTTGACTCATATGTAGTAAACCTCCTAATAAAATATAATTGATATAATTTTCTCATTTTAGAACAAAATTTGCACGTCATTACCTCTATCTGAACAAATATTTAAATAATTGTTAATAAGTTTTTCTATAATTGCTGTTTTACTTTCTAGACCAACAATAAACTTTTTCAGTTTAAAATAATTAAGATTGTCATTTACTAATTTGCTTTTTCCATTCTTTAACCATAAATCAACTTGTAATTGCCACTCAATAGGATGATTTTTAATATAAATTTGCTCTGGAAAAATATAACCATAATTGTGCACTACTTCTTGATCAGTTAACTGTAATTGATACATTGCACTTAAAGTGGGTTCTAAAACAGAATTTTGCCAGCGACAATATTTGATATATTGATTAATTGCGAACTTTGATAATTTATAAACAGCATGATAATCACAAGGCGCCTCATTAAACAACTCACTAATTTTGGCATTTCTTTTTTCAGCGACATATTTGTGCCCGCCTAAATATTGTATTTGTTGAAACATCATTATTTGTTTTTTCTCTAAATTGAACGTATGAAGTTTTCGAGTGAATGGATTAATAAACATACTTTGAAAATGATTGAACTTCACTTTATTATGACAATAATCAACATCATTTAATAACCAACTTACTTTATATCCCATTTTCTTTAAACCTTCCGTTCGTTGAAGAATCTGTTTATAAGGAATTGGCGAATACTGTAGCTCAATAACATATTTATTATTAATCAAAATATCCGGAATTTGTTTTATTTCTTTTAAAAATGGCTCTATCTCTACTTTAAATCCTTGTTGCTGTATCATCTGTGCTAAAATCAATTTACTTTTATAATGTTTAATCGTTTCATTATTAAAACATTTTTGTTCCGCTAAATGTTTATGTGCAAAATGACTAATTACTTTGAGCCCACGCTTTAAAATAACTTGCTTGCCACACACCGGACAAAAATATTGTGTCTTTCTCAATGCAGTAGTTGCTAACACACGTTCCTTTTCTTCATTTAAAGCTACTAACATATCTTCACCTCAAAATATTACACGTAAGTTTAACTACTATTACTTTTTCAGCTTTTGAAATCAATAAAAAAAGAGACTCCAAAGAGTCTCCTTTCATAGTGCGTTGCTTAATTAATATCGTTATTCAGTTGTCTCTGGAAAATAACGTCGAACTTGAGCTGTTACGTTATGACTCATAATTATTTTAGCATAGTCATTTAAATAAACTTCTGTTCTGTCTGTTGGATAAGCAAATTCAAGCAATTGACTGTAACTATCATTAATGACTTCTTGATCAACATGACTATCAAAATGTACAGCATAATAATAAGTACCATCAACCATATATAACAAATCTTCAAACTCTGTAGTTATTGGATTGCTATGATATGCATAATTAATAACATCTTCTAAATCGTTAAATTTCACAATAATTGTTCTTGTATTTTTACGTGCTGAAGACTTTTGACGTTTAGAACCTTGAGCTTCTTTTTCTTTTGTTCGTTGCTCGAATAATTCTTCTAATTGATCTTCACCTTCTAATGTTTGAGCTAACAATTCTTGAACTTGTTCATCAAATTGATCAGTTGCATCATCATCAGACATATTCATCATATCTTCATTTTTAGATTTAGAAATTGTGACTTCGACACCTTTTTCAAAGGCATGTACTTGAATCCATAATGGACCTTCTACAACAAAATCTTCTTCTTCGTTAATTTCATCCATCATTGACCAAAAGAATTCTTCGCCACGTTTGCGATTTGTCCATAAATCTTCACGACTAAATCCACGGGCCTCGATATCGCTATATGTTATAAACAATTTTACAGTTGTATCATCTACTCGTTCTATTCTCATATCATCTCACTCCTTACAGTCGATGAATAGTATCCACATTGTATTAAAGCATCAAACAAAATACAATTTATTTGTTTGATTTCTTTCTCTAAAATATTTTGGTAACTTATAATAACATATTCGTTGTAGCAAAACTATTTAAATGATTTATACAGTTAAAGCATTAAAGCACTTTCTTAATTTAATTTTACCTTATCATAGCAAATGTTTCATCCAAAACACTCTAATATAGAGCTATATTAACAATTGCACATTTGATTTAAAAGATACTAAGCAATTATTGTAAAATTAAAACCAAAAAAGCAACACTATAGAAATAGTGTTGCTTGACATATCTTTTAGTAAAGTATGACACATAGTTAAATGGTTATTAGTCAACCATACGTTGTGCTTCTTGTAATTGGAACGTACGAACTTTTCTAGGTAAGAAACGTCGAATCTCGTCCTCATTATAACCAACTTGTAGTCGTTTATTATCTAAAATAATTGGACGACGTAATAAGCCAGGATTATCTTGAATGATTGAATATAAGTCTTGTAATGGTAGTGAATCAATATCAACATTTAATTTTTGGTATGTTTTAGAACGTGTAGAAATGATTTCATCAGTACCGTCTTCAGTCATTTTTAATATTTGCTTAATTTCATCAATTGTTAAATGTTCAGAAAAAATATTACGCTCCGTATACGGAATGTCATGTTCTTGTAACCATGCTTTCGCTTTACGGCAAGATGTGCAACTTGGTGAAGTAAATAATGTTACCATACATCTCACTCTCCTATTTGAATGAATAAAATTCATTGCTTAAAATTTAGTTATAGATCAAGAAAAAACATTTTTTTCTAAAATTCTTAATCGTTACTATTTATTATAACTATCTAACATTAAAATTAAATGAGAAAAACCTAATTTTTCAGATAAGTTTCTACACTTATAAAAAAGATTATTAATCCCTTTGTTAGTAGTAAGTTATACGTATATTCTAACACATCTTACATTTTTAAGAAATACTGTTATAATGATAATTATTAAAATATTACTAAGAAAGTAGGCATTTAAATGGAGACATTATTTTCAGGCATCCAACCTAGTGGAATTCCTACTATTGGAAATTATATTGGCGCACTAAAACAATTTGTTGATGTGCAAAATGACTATGATTGTTATTTCTGTATCGTAGATCAACATGCAATTACAATGCCACAAGATCGTTTAAAATTACGTAAACAGACCAGACAATTAGCAGCGATTTATTTAGCTTCTGGTATAGATCCAGACAAAGCAACATTGTTCATACAATCTGAAGTCCCTGCACACGTACAAGCAGGATGGATGTTAACTACGATTGCTTCTGTTGGAGAATTAGAGCGTATGACGCAATACAAAGATAAAGCTCAGAAAGCAGTTGAAGGTATACCTGCTGGTCTATTAACATATCCACCTTTAATGGCAGCTGATATTGTTCTTTACAATACTAATATCGTTCCAGTTGGAGATGACCAAAAGCAGCATATCGAATTGACTCGTAACCTTGTAGATAGATTTAATAGTCGCTATAATGATGTGCTTGTGAAACCTGAAATTCGTATGCCTAAAGTTGGTGGACGTGTCATGAGTTTACAAGACCCAACAAGAAAAATGAGTAAGAGTGATGATAATGCTAAAAACTTCATTTCATTATTAGACGAGCCGAATGTTGCAGCTAAAAAAATTAAAAGCGCAGTAACTGATTCAGATGGTATTATTAAATTTGATCGTGACAACAAGCCAGGTATAACAAATTTAATTTCAATATACGCTGGATTAACAGACATGCCAATTAAAGATATTGAGGCAAAATATGAGGGCGAAGGTTATGGTAAATTTAAAGGTGACCTTGCTGAAATAGTTAAAGCATTTTTAGTAGAATTCCAAGAAAAATACGAAAGTTTCTATAACTCAGATAAACTTGATGATATTTTAGATCAAGGTAGAGATAAAGCACACAAAGTTTCATTTAAAACTGTCAAAAAAATGGAAAAAGCGATGGGTTTAGGACGTAAGAGATAAAATAAAGAGGTACTAGAATTAACTAGTGCCTCTTTTATTATTTAACGTCTACCTCTAGGATTAAAAGCATCTTTAAGCCCTTCCCCTACAAAGTTTATACTTAATATAGTTAATGTAATCATTATAGCAGGTGGCATCCATATCCACGGTTTACCACTTATAACATCCCCTTCTTGAGCATCACTCAACATATTACCCCAAGATGGTATTGCTTTACTAATTCCGAATCCTAAAAAGCTCAATCCTGATTCCACTACAATCATACCGGCAAATAACAATGTTGCTTGTACGATAACTACACTTAATATATTCGGCAAAAGATGTTTCAAAATAATTTTATATGTGGGTGTACCAATTGATTTTGCTGCCAAAAAGTATTCATTTTCTTTTTCTTGAAGTACTTTACCACGAACAAGTCTTGCAATACCTCCCCAACTTAATACGATAATAACTAGAACAAGAATTATGGCAGATCCATAAGGATTTTTAATTTTATCTCCAAGTGCAGCATTTAATACAATTGCAAATATTAAAAATGGAAATAACATAACAAATTCGGTTATTCTCATTAATAATGTATCAACAATACCTCCAAAATAACCAGAAATCACTCCAACTGTAATTCCAATCAAAAGCATTCCTATTGTAGATGTAATTCCAATGGATAATGAAATACGACCTGCATATAACAAACGACTAAAGTTATCCCTACCACCAGAGTCTGTACCAAGAATGTTTTGTGCTGTCATTTCACCTTTTATATTTAATAAATCTTGTTGGTTCACTGGAAAAGGAGCTATTAATGGCGCTATAATTGATATAATAGTTATGATTAATAAAAAAATAATCGATAACATTGCAATTTTATTATGAATAAATCTAGACAATGCAATTTTAAAAGGCGATTTTGACTTATTTTGCATTCCAATCCCCCCTAGTTACTTCTAATTCTTGGATCTATAAATCCATAAGTAATATCAGAAATCAAATTACCCAGTAAACCTAAAAATGAGAAAAACAACGTTAATGCCATCATTAATGGATAGTCTTGACCTATTACCGATTCTAAAAATAATTTACCGATACCGTTATATGAAAAGATAGTCTCAGTAATCACAGCTCCACCTAAAATACTTACAATATCAGCACCTAAAAATGTAATAATAGGTATTAAAGAATTTCTCAATATATGTTTATTATAAATTTTATTCATAGATAATCCTTTTGACCTTGCCGTCAATACATAATCTTTTTTAGAATTTTCAATAATATCATTACGTAAATATTGAATATAACCAGCAGTAGATAATAATCCTAAAGTTAATGCAGGCAAAAATGTATGATAAATTTTACTCATATAATATTCAAAAGTACCTTCTTTAAGGTTAATATCAACAGAACCTTGAAACGGAAACCATTGTAATTCAAAAGAAAAAATAAAAATTGCAAATACTCCCGCAATAAAAGATGGAATAGCTAACATCAAATAATTAAATATTTGCACAGTATAATCAGTCAAACTGTAAGAATATCTACCTGACGTTATTCCTAAAGCAAATGAGATAATATAAGTAATAATTAATGACATAGCACCGAGTAATATTGTATTTGGAATTCTTTCCTCAATAACATCAATTACCGGCCTTTTATATTTGATTGACTCCCCTAAATCACCATGTATAACATGATTGACCCATCTAATGTATTGATGTGATATAGAGTCGTTGAGGCCTAACTTTTCCCTTTGTGCATTTATCGCTTCTTGTTTTATTTTTCCGTTTTGTAAATCTGAAAATGGATCTCCTGGTTGAATGATAGCTAATGAAAATACAACAATAGAAATTAAAATTAGTAACGGAATCATTAAACCTAATCTCTTTAATATTAATTTAACCATTTAAATCACCTACTTTATTTACATAAAAACAAGCAACTTGATGTTCATCACCAATGTCCTTTAATTGTGGTATATTTTCTTTACATTTATCTTTTGCAATCGGACATCTTGTATGAAAAGGACAACCTTGCGGCGGATTACTTGGCGAAGGTAATTCTCCTTTTAATATAATTCTATTGTTATTATGTTTATCAATTTGTGGTATTGATGAAATCAACGCTTTTGTATATGGATGTTTGGGATTTTCATAAATTTCTTTATCAGATGCGATTTCAACTATATGACCTAAATACATAACTCCAATGACATCACTTATATGTTTTACTACACTTAAATCATGTGCGATAAATAAATAGCTTAAGTTAAATTGTTCTTGTAAATCTTTTAATAAATTCAGTACTTGAGATTGAACAGATACATCTAATGCACTTACAGGCTCATCAGCAACAATTAAACTCGGACGCAAAGCCAATGCTCTTGCAATTCCCACTCTTTGTCTCTGTCCACCTGAAAATTCATGTGCATATTTATAATATGCATCTTCACTTAGGCCAACACATTTTAATAAATATAGTACTTCTTTTTTTATTTCTTCTTTTGGCAATTTTTTATAATTTAAAATAGGTTCTGAAATGATATCTCCAACCATTTGCATCGGATTCAATGATGCATACGGATCTTGAAATATCATCTGATATTGTTGTCGTGATTTTCTGAGTTTTTTACCTTGTAATCTTGTTATATCTTCACCATTAACAATTATTGAGCCTGAAGTTGCATCTTCAAGCCTGATAATCACTTTACCTAACGTTGACTTACCACAACCCGATTCTCCTACTAATCCAAAAGTTTGTCCTTTTTTTATTGAAAACGATACGTCATCAA
Organism: Staphylococcus sp. EG-SA-18; assembly: GCF_017151825.1. Lineage (NCBI taxonomy): Bacteria > Bacillati > Bacillota > Bacilli > Caryophanales > Staphylococcaceae > Staphylococcus > Staphylococcus sp. EG-SA-18. The sequence goes on along the minus strand of NZ_JACYVY010000044.1, from coordinate 98,656 downwards.
CAGCTTTAACGTACTGAGTTTTTTGTAATAATCCAGTTTTAATTTTGTAGTATTTTTTTATTTGGTTGACTTCTAAAATATTTTCCATTCTTATATCTCCTTATATTCATTTTTGTACAAATGACAACGTACAATGACGTCTTCACAAACATGCATTTTAGGAGATTGATTATTACAAATATCCATTTTTTTGTTACATCTATTTGCAAATCTGCACTTATTAACGTGAAATGCTTGGATTGATGGCACAATTCCTTCTATCGTTTCAAGTCGTTTCTGCTCTTCTTTAAGTTTTGGAATTGTTGATAATAATTTTTGGGTATAAGGATGTTTCGGATTGTGTAGTATTTCTTTTATGCCTCCAAATTCTACAATTTGACCTGCATACATAACTAAGACTTTATCGCAAAACTCAGCAACTACACTCAAATCATGTGTAATCATCATAATTGCCATTTGCGTTTCCTTTTGCAATTCTTTTAATAAGTCTAATATTTGCGCTTGAATCGTGACATCCAATGCTGTTGTAGGTTCATCAGCAATTAATAATTTAGGAGAACATGAAATGGCCATTGCAATCATTACTCTTTGTCTCATACCACCAGATAATTGATGAGGATAGCTATTTAATATTTCATCTTGTCTAGCAATTCCAACTTTTTTTAGTAAATCTTTTGCTAAGTTATTTGCTTCTTTTTTAGAAATTTTTTTATGTGATTTTATAGATTCCACAAGTTGATTTTTTATGGTAAATACAGGATTTAAAGCAGTCATAGGTTCTTGAAAAATCATAGCAATATCATTTCCTCGAATATCTAGCAATTGCTTCTCATTGAGCGTATCGATTCGTTTACCATCAAATATAACTTCTCCATTACTTAGTTTAGATATCTTTTCTGGTAATAATTTAATAATTGACTTACTTAATATGGACTTACCGCAACCAGATTCCCCTACTATACCCAAAACTTCTCCTTTAGATAATTCAAAAGAAATATTTTCAACAGTTGCTAACCATTCATTATTTATTTTTAATGATGTTTCTAAATCTTTAACCTCTAACAATACATTATTCATAACATCCCCCCATATAAGTAAACCTCGACAAAATCGTCGAGGTTACATTACTAAGCTTCTTTAGTTAAATTATATAAACTTTGATCAGTTCCAATTTCAATGTCTAAGTTTCGTACTTTATCATTAACTATAGTTATCGATTTACCTTGGAACATTGGTAATCCAGGTAACTCATCATTCATATATTTTTGCCATTTAACATAAATATCTTTACGTTTCTTTTCATCAATGCCTACTTTATCGAAGTCTAACGCATCATCTAAATATTGATCTGATTTTGGTAAAACTGTTCTCATTTCATTTTGAGGTCTATCAGTGTGGTATAAATCTGATGGGTCTGGATCTGTACCACCTGCCCATGATCTGAAGTACACTTCCATATCTTTTGATGCATTTGCTAAGTCTTCATTATATTTACCGAATTCTACTAACTTCACATTTGTTTTCAAGCCAACTTTTTCCCAGAAATCTTTTATCGCAGCAGTTCTTGGTTCAAAAGTAGGATTTGAACCTGAATAATGTTTAAAGTTAATCTCAAATTTATTACCTTTAGGATCTTCTCTAAATCCGTCACCATCTCGATCTTTATAACCTAACTTATCTAAGATTTTTTTAGCTTTTTCAGGATCATATTTATAATCGTTTAGTTCCTTAGGATCAGCTGCTATCCAATGCATTGATGGTACAAAACTATTTATTTCACTAGCGTAACCATTGAAAAATGCTTTGATCCATTTTTCTCTATCAATTGCATAAAGCATTGCTTTACGTAATTCTTTGTCTTCATATTTTGGTCTCACTTTACCAGTTTTATTAGCTTTTTTATCGTAATCATGAGATACGAATCCTATTAAACCGTAGTCTAAGCTTGGCGCAGATAATACCTTGAGACCAGCATTAGATGACTTAGCATCTTTTGCCATTGCACCGGTAGCATCATTCGTAACATCAATATCGCCTTTTTCCATTGCCTTAATAATTTGAGCTTGATCAATAACTTTTAAATTGATTTTGTCTAATGCAGGCTTACCTTGCCAATAATCATCAAATTTAACAAGTTGAACAGCCTCACCTGGGACGATTTTCTTAACTTTATATGGTCCAATACCAATAGGATATTTTCGGATTTTATCTGATTTCGCTAAATCTTTAATTGGTACATCTGATAAATATTTTTTACTTAATAAAGGTCCAGTAATAAATCCTGTTAAGTAATTTTCTTGCTTTTTATCAAATGTAACCTGCATTGTGTAGTCATCTATTTTCTTCAATCCGCTAATATGATCAGCTTTTCCTTCATGATAATCTTTTGCACCTTGGATATTTTCTACACTTGGATAATAAGCACCTTCGTAATCCTTGTTAGCTAAGACTTCAATTGAATAAATCCAATCATAAATTTTCAATTCATTACCATCATGCCATTTAATACCTTTTTTAATTTTAAATTCTATTTTCTTAGCCGGCTCGATGTCCTTCCATGAAGCAATATATGATTTAGGACGTATTTTTTTATCAATTGTTAATAAGTTTTCATTAAAATATCCTTCAACTACAGCATCCGCATGTGTACTATTTAATAACGAAGAATAAACACCACTTGGCGGTGCTGTTAACGCTACATTTAGCGTACCACCTTTATGTTTTGACGCTTCTGTTTTAGTAGCATCTTTTACTCCTTCATCTTTATTACTGCTTTTTCCGCAAGCGCTCAACACTAAAACGACAATAAGAAGTATTGAAATATATTTAATAAGCTTCCCCATACATATGCCTCCTACTTTCAATCTAATTTTTTCTTTTTAGTTTACTCATAGAAAAAATTATTACAAGTTTATTTTTAGAATATTCAGTTATTTATGCATTTAATCAATTTCAGTAATTTAAAAAACGACTTATTTTAAATTTTTATTCCCAAAGTTTTTATCCAACACAAAAAGACTGGAGATATGTCTCCAGCCTAATTTACAAAGCATATTATTTTTTCTTCTTACCTGTTTCTTTATCTATCGATTTATCAATATATACATGTTTAAGTGAGTTATTTGGACCAAATTTATGGTAAATTAATCCTTTTACTTGAGGATTTGTTAAATGTGCAACACCTTTTTGATAAATTGGTGCTACCGGTGCATCTCCTAGGAACATTTCTTCTGCTTTTTTCAAGTTTTCATATCGTTCGTTCGGTTGAAGTGCCAATTTGGTTCTTGCTACTTTAAGTAATTGATCATATTCTTTATTACCCCAGTCTGTATTATTTTGTGCGCTACCTGTGGTCATTGTTTCTAAATAAGCCATAGGATCAGGGTAATCTGCAGACCAACCACTAAGTGATGCTTCAAAATTGTTACTCAGTTCTAGTGATACTCTTTGTTTAAACGGTAATTGCTTAATTTTCAAAGTAACTCCTGGTAAATTTTTCTCAACTTGCGATTTGATATATTCAGCAGATATTTTTGCATCTGGTGTATCTTCTGTGTTCATTGAAAATGTCACTTCATTTTTACCTAACTCTTTTTTAGCTTTGTCCCAGTGTGCTCTTGCTTCTTTAGGATTATATTTTAAAGGCGAATTCATGGTACTCGCATAATCTTTGCCATTAGGCGCTTTCGCAATTCCTTTGGCTGTTAGTGTATCGGAAGGAATTGAGCCATTGTTTTTCACTGAATCAACGTATCCTTTTTTATCTATTGCTTGTGCGATAGCCAGTCTTAAATTTTTGTTTTTAAAATCAGGATATTGTTTTTCATTCATTTTTACAAAAAATGTCCCAGTCGTTAACACAAAGTTTAATCCTTTGTTATCTTTATATTTATTTACTTGATCTGCAGTAATAACTGCGTCATCTACTGATTCAGTATCATACAATGATGCACCGGCTTGTAAGTCTTTAATAACTTTATAATTCACTTTATCTAATTTTACATTCTTTTTATCCCAATAATACTGATTTTTAGATAGTAACGTTTTATCTTCTTGTTTCCAATCATCAACTTTAAATGGACCATTGTATACCGCTCTATCAGCTGCCGTACCGTAATTTTTACCATATTTTTTGGCAACTTTTTCATTTTGAGGTGCAAAGCTATTAAGTGCTAATAATTGATTAATATATGGAACCGACTTTTCTAAATCAATTTGTAATGTTTCATCATCTAATGCTTTGATACCTAATTGCTCTACAGGTTTCTTACCAGTACTAATATCACTCGCATTTTTAATGTCCCCCATAATGTATGCAAATTCAGAACCTGTTTTAGGGTCAACTGTTTTTCTCCAAGCATAAACAAAATCTTGCGCAGTCACTTTGTCACCATTGCTCCATTTAGCATCGCTTCTTAATTTAACCTTTAAAGTTTTACCACCTTTACTCTTTTCAGGAAAAGCTTTCGCAACACCTAACACCGGTTTGTCACCTTTTCCTAATGTGTATAAACCTTCGAATGTTTGCGCAGTCACTTCAGAAGATATTTCATCCGTTATTAATGATGTATCAAGGGATGTTAAGTCTGATGACAAAATTTTTCTGAATACTTGACCTTTATCTGAATAAATACCATCATCATTAGCACAACCACTTAATGCAATTGTAGCAATCAAAATTAAAATAAGTGTTCTAAATTTTCTCGTCATTGCATTTCCCCCTTCCCCTTAATTTTGTGTCACCAATTTATTTTCTCGTAGTTGTGCCGCTTCTTCTTCAGTACTAAAGACAAAATGCTGTGGTCTTATTTCATGTAATTGTCTTAAATGATTATTTGCTTCATCATGAATATAACTAAATCGTTTGCGACTGCGTTCTGATTCAGGATCAGGTTGTGGAATGGCTGATAATAAAGACTTAGTATAATCGTGTAATGGATTTTGATAAATTTCTTCTGCCGGTCCAATTTCAACTATTTTCCCAAAATGCATCACTGCAATACGATCTGAAATATACTTCACCATTGATAGATCATGAGCTATAAATAGGAACGTAATCCCTCTTTCACGTTGTAATTTTAATAATAAATTAACTACTTGAGCTTGGATTGAAACATCCAATGCCGATATTGGTTCGTCCGCGATAATAAATTCTGGTTCAACGGCTAATGCACGGGCAATTCCAATACGTTGGCGTTGTCCACCTGAAAATTCATGAGGATAGCGATTGGCATGTTCTTTACTTAATCCAACAGTTTCAAGTAAATCATAGACACGTTTTTTACGGTCACGTTTATCAGTTGCTAAATGATGGATATCAATACCTTCAGCTACTATATCCATTACTTTTAACCTAGGATTTAAAGACGCATATGGGTCTTGAAAAATCATCTGTATCTTTTTATTAAATTTAAGCAAATCTTTACGTTTACGAATCTTTTGTATATCAATACCCTCATACAAAATTTCTCCACTTGTAATATCATTAAGTTTAATAATTGATTTACCAGTTGTAGATTTACCACACCCCGATTCTCCTACTAAACCTAATGTTTCCCCTTTGTATATATCAAACGAAATATTTTCAATCGCTCTCACTTCGTTTTTCTTTCCTGCGTTAAAATATTGCTTTAAATTTTTAATGGATAATAGCACTTCATCATTTTTCATTGAACGACACCCTTTCTACCTTGAGTGGTTTTTCATAATTATTAGGCATCGGTTTCATACGTTGTTTTACCAGCTCGGGTAGTTCAACTTTTGGTGCACGTGCGTCTAATAACCAAGATTTCACAAAATGTGTCGGTGAAACTTTAAACCACGGTGGTTCTACTTTAAAATCAATATCTAATGCATATTGACTACGTCTCGCAAATGCATCACCTTTAGGTGGGTGTAATAAATCAGGTGGCGCTCCAGGAATCGCTAGTAATGGTGTGTCATTTGTTGTTGATAAATCAGGCATTGACGATAATAATCCCCATGTATATGGATGCTTTGGATCATAAAATATTTCGTTAACATCTCCTGTTTCAACCATTTGACCACCATACATAACTGCCACTCTATCAGCAATATTCGCAACAACCCCTAAATCATGCGTTATAAAAATAATTGCAGTATCGATTTTTTGTTGTAGTTCTTTCATTAAATCTAAAATTTGTGCCTGCATCGTTACGTCTAATGCAGTCGTTGGTTCATCAGCAATGAGCACTTTAGGTTCACAAGCTAATGCGGTTGCAATAACAATTCTTTGCCTTTGTCCACCTGAAAATTGATGTGGATATGCTTTAAATCTTTTTTCTGCATTTGGTAAACCTACAAGATTTAGTATTTCCAATGCGCGCTTTTTAGCTTGTGCTTTACTATAATTTTTGTGCTTAATTAATGGTTCCATGACTTGTTTACCAATTTGCATAGTTGGGTTTAAAGATGTCATTGGATCTTGAAAGATCATTGAAATATCTTTGCCACGTAATTTAATTAACTCATTTTCAGGTTTTTTTGCTAAATCTTCCCCTAAAAATAAAATTTCTCCCTTTTTAATTCTTCCTGTGTCCCCTTGGAATAATTTTGTAATTGCTTTTGTTGTTACAGATTTACCTGAACCTGATTCACCAACAATTGCCAATGTTTCCCCCTTGTTTAAATAAAAATCTACACCTCTCACTGCCTGCACTTCCCCTGCTGTAATATCAAAGGAAACATGCAAATCATTTACTTCTAATATTCTTTCAGTCATATGCTATGCCCCCTTTTATTTACGCATTTTCGGATCAAATGCATCACGTAATCCATCACTAAATAAGTAAAAGAATAGAATTAATAAACTTAAAATCATTGCTGGTATAAATAATTCATGTGGATAAATTAATAACATTGCTCGCCCATCATTTACTAATGACCCTAACGATGTTTGAGGTGCGGGTACACCTATACCAATGAAACTTAAAAATGCTTCGAAGAAAATAGCACTAGGTACTGTAAACATTGATGTAACCACGATAGCACCTAATGTATTAGGTAAAATATGCTTAAATATCAATTTGAATTTTGAAGCCCCCAATGTTTTCGAAGCCATGACAAACTCTTGATTTTTTAATTTTAAAAATTCTCCACGTACAACTCTGCTCATGCCTAACCAGCCTGTGATAGACATAGCCAATATAATTGTCCAAATGGATGGTTCAAAAATTAATACAAATAAAATTACGACAATTAAATTCGGAATAGATGCTATGACTTCAAGTATACGTTGCATAATCGTATCGACACGTCCACCGAAGAATCCAGAAATCGCACCATATACAACGCCAATAAAAATATCTAACATCGCTGCAACAACACCGATAAACAATGAAATTTGAGCACCTTTCCATGTTCTTGTCCATAAATCTCGACCCAACTGATCAGTACCAAACCAATAATTTTCTTTAGCATTTGCTGCTTTATAAGCATCCTTGCCATCTGCATCTTTACCATCAAAAGGTAAAAATGGAACTTTGTCTAATACAGGTATTTTTGCCGGAAGATTTCTATGTTCTACATTTTGTTCAGCATAATCATGTTTATTTATAACTGGACCGATAAAAGCAAATATTACAATGATAATTAAACCTATCATACCGACAACAGCTAACTTATTTCGTTTTAACTGAGCCCAAGCATCTTGCCAAAAGTTTTTGCTTTCTCGTTGCATTTCAGGTTCCTGATTCAAATCTAATTCTCTAATAATAAAATCAGATGATGAGATAGCGTCAGAGGTATGCGTCATAGCTGCATTAGAATGATCGTCGTTAATCGACAAATTGTTTTTATTTTCAGCCATTATTTTTTACCTCCTTGAACACGAATTCGTGGATCTATCACACCGTACAAAATATCTACAATAAAAATAGAAACGATAAACAGTGTGCTAAATAATAGTGTGATTGCCATGATTACTGAGAAATCATTTGTTGTAATTGAACGTACGAATTGATCCCCTAATCCAGGAACCCCAAAAATATTTTCAATTGTTAAAGTGCCTGTTAAAATACTTGCTAACATGGGAACGATAATTGTAATAATTGGAATTAAAGCATTTCTAAGTGCATGTCCAAAAAGTACACGCATTGTCGAATTACCTTTAGCTCTCGCTAATAAAATATAGTCTGAACTTAATACCTCTATCATCTCTGCTCTTATGTATCTGGCGACAGTTGCTAAAACAGCTGCAGATAATGCAAGTGACGGTAATACCGCGGTCGAAAAACCTTCCCATCCAGCTACTGGGAACCATCTTAATTTAACTGCAAATACATATTGTAAAAGTACAGCAAGTACAAAAGATGGTACAGATACTGCAATAACTGAAATAACTGTAGTTGTATAGTCAACCCAAGAATTTTGTTTAGTAGCTGCTGCAACACCTAAAATAAGTCCCAGTATCACACCGATGAACATTGCTGTAAGACCCATTTCAAAAGAAGGTAGTAGTCTCGGTTTAATCAAATCCCACACAGGTTGATTATGATACTGGAATGAATTACCAAAATCGCCTGTAACAACATTTTTTAAATAATGTAAATACTGCGTAGCTACAGGATCATTTAATCCATATTTTTCATTTAAAATTTCTTTTTGTTCAGCATTTAATTTAGCATCGTTAAATGGCGAACCTGGCATTAATTTCATTAAGAAAAATGTAATTGTAATAATAATAAATAAAGAAATAAGCATATAAATAAATCGTTTGAAAATATATTTCCCCATCTAATCCCCTCCTCTAACAAATTCCGATTTCTAAATTTCCATTCCCTTCAAAATTTTCTGAAATCTTAACTAATATTATATATACAATATTTACTATATATCAATATTTTTTTGCTTTAAACTAATGAAGAATGATTGATTTTAGAATTTCAATAAAGCTGAAGAAATTAAAAAATCATTCCTCAATGTCTGATTTTAATGTAAACTATGCGTAAGAGTTTTCTATAAGTGGGAGTGATCAAATGTTGAAAAAATGGCTTGGAATGGCACTAATAACGCCAATATTAACGTTTATTATATGGCTTTTTAATAGCCATACTATCATTACATATTTAAATATATTGTTTTATGTTTCATTAATTATTTTTATTAGCATATTTTTGATTTTACTTGTACAAGAAGGCATTTTTGATGCGACAAGTTATGGTTTTAGAAGATTAAAGTATCAAATGTCATCTTCGAAAAAGAAGAAGTCTATCTCTGATGATCCATTTTTCAACCCACAAGAGGTAAAAAAAGAGCATTACTTTGTTTCTACATGGATAATCCCTTTATTATTAATAAATATTTTATATTTTATTATGACGATTGTGCTGTCGCTCATCTTAGTATAAAGAAACAGAAAAAATCTTCAGTAACTAAAACAACGTTACTGAAGATTTTTATAATTATGCTTCAAATTTCTTGAATACTAATACTGCGTTATGTCCACCGAATCCTAAGCTATTACTCATTGCATAAGTAATATCAAGGTCTTGCGCTTCATTTGGAACAATATCCAAATCACATTCTGGATCTGGTGTTACCGCATGAATTGTCGGTGCGACTTTAGAGTCTTTAATTGAAAGCGCTGAGAAGATTGCTTCAATTCCACCTGTTGCACCAAGTAAGTGACCAGTCATTGATTTTGTTGAGCTAACTTTTAAGTGTTTAGCTGCTTCACCAAATGTATTTTTAATAGCTTTAACTTCATTTAAGTCACCAACAGGAGTACTTGTACCATGGGCATTTAAGTATTGTACATCTTTAGGTTCAATACCAGCATCATCCATAGCTGCTTGCATTGCTCTAGAACCGCCTTCACCTTCTGGAGCTGGCGCTGTAATATGATAAGCATCACCTGTAGTACCATAGCCAACTATCTCAGCATAAATATTGGCACCTCGAGCTTGTGCTGATTCTAAAGATTCAATTACTAAAATACCAGCACCTTCACCCATAACAAAACCATCTCTACCTTCTTGGAATGGACGACATGCTGTTTCAATGTCATCATTTGTAGAAAGCGCTCGACTTGCACTGAAACCAGCAATTGCCATATGAGTAATTGGTGCTTCTGTACCACCAGTAATCATTGCATCTGCATCACCGCGTTGCACAATTTTAAATGCTTCTCCGATTGAATTTGTACCTGTTGCACATGCTGTAACTGTTGCACCATTTGGTCCTTTTGCACCTAAGTCAATTGATACTTGCCCAGTTGCCATATCAGGAATTAACATTGGTACGAAAAATGGACTCACACGTCTTGGGCCTTTATCCATTAATTGTTTATGTGCAATTTCAAATGTTTCCATACCACCGATACCAGAACCAATCCATACACCGATTCGATCTGCAGTATTTTCATTGATATCTAATTGCGCATCTTTAACAGCCTCTCTAGCTGCTACAATTGCATATTGAGTAAATCTATCCATACGACGCGCTTCTTTTTTGTCGATATGATCTTCAATATTAAAGTTTTTAAGTTCTCCTGCTAAGTGAACGCTATAAGGTTCAGTATCGATACGTGTAATTTTATCGATACCATTTACGCCTTTTAGAGCATTCTCCCATGTTGTTTTGACATCATTACCGATTGGAGAAAGGGCTCCCATACCTGTAATAACTACTCTTTTATTTTGACTCATTCGTTATCCTCCTATTTTCCCCATTTTATTGTCATTGCGCCCCAAGTTAGGCCGCCACCGAATCCGACAAGAACAATTGTATCATCATCTTTGATTTTACCATTTTTTAATTCTTGATCGATACTTAAAGGTATTGACGCAGCTGAAGTATTTCCATATTTATTTACAGAAACACTCATTTTGTCTTTTGAAATACCTAAGCGTTCTCTAGCTGATTCCATAATTCTAATATTAGCTTGATGAGGAATAAATAAATCTATATCATCTGATGTTAAATTCGCTTTTTCAACTACACGTGTTGATGCATCACCCATAATTCTAACAGCAAATTTAAATACTTCTCGACCATTCATTTTCAGTTTACCAGTATCTTTATCTAAATATAAATGTTTACCACCTGTGCCATCAGAACCCATTTCATAACTTATAATACCTCTGCCATCTGAAACTTCACCGATGATAACCGCACCTGCACCATCTCCAAATAGAACTGCAGTAGAACGGTCAGTTAAATCTGTTATTTTAGATAATTTATCTGCACCGACAACTAAAATGTTATGATAATCTCCAGATTGAACATATTGTTTAGCTGTAATCATTGAATACATAAATCCAGAACATGCTGCAAGTTGATCCATAGAGGCAACTTTGCCCGTCCCTAAACGTTCTTGCAACATATTTGCGACAGTTGGAAATGGCATATCTCCAGTTGCTGTGGCAACAATTATCATATCTATATCTTCGGGCTGAATACCAGCGTCAGCGATTGCTTTTAAACTTGCTTCATATGCTAAATCTGAAGTATCTTGATCATCATCTGCCCAATGTCTTTCTTTAATTCCAGTCATCTTAGAAATCCATTCATCAGATGTATCTAAAAATTGCTCAAAATAGGCATTGTCAATAATCTTTTCTGGCGCATATGCACCAAAACCTTTAATACCCACGTTCATAGTTGAACACCTTCTTAATAAAATTTTTAATACCAGGTATTAATTTAACATAGATTACTTTTTAAACTCAAGTCAGAGGTAGGAATATTGACTAGTTAATAAAATTTTAATGCTTTATTATCGTCAAATTTCAGTATGAAATTGGTTTTAATGCGCTTAATTTAGAATAGCCATTCAGATAAAATCATTTATTTAAACTGTATAATATGGTCAAAATATATGAGATGTTACTATACAAATTTCTAACTTTCACTTAAAATAAAATATATATAATTAAAGTGGAGGTAGAATGACATGAAACACCTCGTAACATTCTTTTGGGCATTATTATTAATGCAAATGGTTAACTTTGTACTTAATAGCCTAGTAGGTGGAGACAGCTTAAATGTAGTGAATCCAATTATCATGGCAGTATTGTTCACGATTTTCACAGCAATTTTTGCTGCAGTAATTAAACCGCCGAAAGATTCATCACAATAACTATTTAGTATAAAATGAAATATGTCTTTCTTATTATTGAAGCTGCCCAGATAAAGGCGGCTTTTATTTTTGGCCATTAATGTTTTGTATTTTGAATATTTTAAAGCTCAATGACCTCTAACCCATCACTTTTAAATTTAGAAAAAGCCTTAATACAAAGATGTCATTTACGAGTAATCTTTGTATCAAGGCAATTATTTTATAATCATCACTGTAAAATTAAATGCTTCATGTTGAATTTGATAATTTTAAGTGTTTATTTAGTTTTTACATTAATATCAATTTGTTTAATTGAATTTGAATCAAACAAGTTTGCTGTGTAGCTATCTTTCTTAAGATCCACTTCTTTTTTACTACCATCTTTCCAAGTAATCGTGTAAACGGCAGATTTTGCATTTCGAATCTTCTCAGGTGTTACACCGCGTTCATCATATAACAAAGCTTTAACTTTATTTCCTAAATCTAAATATGATAATTGGCTATCTTTTGGTAAATTTAAGTAAGATTGATTAAAAGCCATAATGCCATCTACTGCAATTGTATATGGAACATTTTGCATTTCTTTAGCTTTTTGAGTTGCCGGTAGTTTGTCCTTTTCTGCTGCAGATACCTCATTACCTGCCACAGTAGCGCCAGTCGTTGCGATCATGCCCAGTGCCAAAGTTACAGTTATAAATGATTTTAATTTCATATAATCTCTCTCCTTTGTGAGTTAAAGTATCTTACAAAATCAATATAACACAAATTGAAAAGTTTCAAAAATTATAAGTATGTAAATTGTTTACTTGTTTTTAAAAATAAATTTTAATTAATGTAAAAGCTATAATTGTTAATACTTTCTATTTTTTCAAATAAATTCACATTACAATAACTAAGTTTACATTTCTTAAATTTAATTACTTCTTTGCATTATAGCGAACGCCGTACCTAATATATAAATTAAAACCTTTGTTTCTTTGTACTTTTAATTGAACAATTTTATATTGATGAGATATTTAGTATTAAATTTTTCTTCCTATAAGGTTAATACTTGTTTGATCAATTTTATGTTGATTTACTTCTTTTAAAAATTCATTCAAGTAGAACCCATTCTTCAAATTTAAAGAATGATCTAACGCATAAACTGTTAATTCATATTGATGATCTTGATCAGGTGGTGTAGGTCCTACATAGTGATTTTCTATTTCTGAAAAATCTTCAGCCAACAACCCACTAGTAAAGCTATTTTTACCTTGTACATAGTCACCCTTTGTTCTTGATAAATCTGCTTTTATAGAAATTGAATTGCCACTAACACTTACATTAGCTACACTCCAATGAATCCAAGCAAAGCCACATACAGGAATTGCATCATAGTCAATTAAAGACCAAGCAAGATATTTAGTCCCTTCCGGTAATTCAATTACTTCAAATGGAAATGACTTAATTGGATTCCCGTTAATAGAATCACTCACATCTGCACCTGCTGCGTATTCATATGGTATATTGTTCCCTTTAAATTCAGTTTTTATTTTCATGTTGCTCTCTCCTTGTAAAATAAAATATTATTATTAAATATATAAAAATTAATAACGAAATAAATAATATTAAGTATTGAATAGTTCCTATTGTATATAAGTAACCACCCATAAGTAAAAATGCGATATTAAAAATAAAATATAACGTTTCTGCATAATTAAGCATCACTCTTAAGTTACTACTGCTAGAAAGTTTATTTATAGTTTGTGGACGAGTTAACCCTGAAGAAATACCTAAAAATATCATAGAAATAGTAACTGCTATGAAACTTTGATATGTATATATTATTAAAAATATTACTAAACAAATTTCTGACACAAACTTATAATTCAAGTATTTAGTTAAATAACGTGAAGATACAAAACCCATAACTGTGTAACAAGTTAATACTGAAATAAATTGTAAATTATTCAGTTTTAAATCATTATATATATTAATTGGAATAAATCCTATAAAAAATCCTAATATTAACGCTCTTAAAAAAGAATAATGCAATATCCAAAACTTCTCTTCTGGTAGAAATTTCTTTATCTTTCCCTTTGTTTCTCCTATTAAATTTAATTCCCTATTTTCAACTAATGTGCATCGAATAATTATAATTGTTAGAATTGAAAATATACCAGTCATTATTATAGGCCATTTAATATTTATTCCATAAAGATAACTACCTATAATCCCTGAAATTAATAATGATAGGAACATATAGCTATTTGACTTATTTTGTACGTATTTCTCATTTGTTATATTTCTTTTAATTATTGCGGTATCAACACCCGCCATCATTGAGTAACTTAACCCTAATAATATTTGTGCCACTACTAAAATTAAATATTGATTTTGATATAATAACAACAATAAACCGATGATTTTGAATATTTCACTAACAACTAATTTATTAGAATCTTTTAAGTTACAAATTTTAAAACACTTCTCTTTGTATAGAGAGAATAAAAATGCTGCAATGCCATAAGACGCCATTAATATTTCTAATTGTATTATGGAATAACCTTGAATCAAAAAGTAAATTAATAAAAACGGTAAATAAAAGTATGCTCGTGAAAAAATTCGGTATAAATAAATCCCAAGTATTAACTTATTCATAAATAATACCTGTACCTAGTCTTTCTTTTATTTCTTCAAACTTTATATCTCCTTCTCTTAATAATTCAATTTTATTATCTGTCACTTTAATAATCGTACTAGATGTTTTATAGTTAGTTTTATTTTGACTTCTTAGCATATATCTTACATTTTCGCCCATGTGCTTAATTGCTTCATTTTCAGTTATTAAAATATCATCGGCAGTTCCAGATATATTTGCTGAAGTAATTGCTATAGGTGAATTAATATATGAAATAAATCTTCTCATCGTTTTATTTTGTACACATCCTATAGCTATACTATCTGAATTATTGAGCATATAATTATAGCTTGTTTTATTTTTTAAAATAATATTTAATGGTCCAGGCCAAAATATTTCAACTAGTTTATCAACTATTTCCGTATTTTGATTATCTCCATACAATTTCCAATCCTCTGGCTTATCAATAAATAATGATAATGGCTTATCTTTCGATCGCTTTTTATATTCAAATATTTTATCGATACAAAGATCGTTGTTAGGTAAACTACATAAATTATAATTAGTATCAGTAGGAACAATCACTGGAAAACCATCTTGTAATTGTAAATAAAGTTTTTCAAAACTTTTTACAGAATCATTTAAAATTTCCATCTTTACTCCTCCTTTTTATTATCTGAAGTAAATCCACTGTATCTTCAGGTGCTACTTCAGGTGAAAACTTGTTCACAAGTTTATAGAAAGAAATATTTTCATCAATTTCTTCAGTGTTAACTATTGATTTAAATTTATTGTGCAAGATTTTCTTACTAGAAATATTACTTATTGGAAACTGAACAACTTGTGAATTTTTCAATCCTAAATCACTAGGAACTAAATATTGATACATATTTATATTTTTTTTAGTACCATCTTGATGAATTCCTGATTCATGTTTAAATATATTTTCACCAATTATAGGTTTGTTTTCTGATATTTGAAAATCGAGAATTTTAGAAATATTAATACTAGTTTTATATACGTCGGGTAAAGTGAATTCCGTACTTTCTATTTGTTTTTTTGTCAAAATAGTAATTATTTCCTCAATAGGAGCATTACCCGCTCTCTCACCAATTCCCAAAAATGTAGTTTCTATTTGCTTTGCACCATTTAAAATTGCAGCTAATGTATTTGCAGTAGCCAACCCTAGATCGTTATGACAATGAGCAGAAAAAATTATGTTAGAATATTTTTTTACA
The DNA here is from genome assembly GCF_017151825.1 of Staphylococcus sp. EG-SA-18. Lineage (NCBI taxonomy): Bacteria > Bacillati > Bacillota > Bacilli > Caryophanales > Staphylococcaceae > Staphylococcus > Staphylococcus sp. EG-SA-18. The sequence goes on along the minus strand of NZ_JACYVY010000044.1, from coordinate 82,719 downwards.
AAGTAATTAAAAATATCTCCGTATTCTAATGGTGTCGAACATCCTACAGTGTCCGCAAATGTAACTGTTCTAACTTGATATTTTGAAATAATTTCCATGTATTCTTTCAATTTTTCTCTAGAAGTCCTTGTTGCATCTTCAAAACAAATATCTACTCCTTTTTTATCTTTCTTTAATATATCCAAGCAGTCTTTGATTTTCTGAATATAATATTTATTTGAAAAATTAAGCTTTTCTTTTATATGCAAGTCAGATATTGGCAATAGTATTTTTACCACTAAATTATGAATTTTCAATTTGACTATTTTTTTTATTTCTTTTTCATTAAGCCTAGTCAATACTACTAATTCTTTTTCAGGACTTAAAATGTCTCTGAATTGATGAATATTAAATTCATCCTCGATAGTTGTACACATGCCTACTTCAACAGAATTTATATTTAACTTGTTAATTTGTTTCAATACTTCTTTTTTTATAATTAGACTTTTTCGAACATTACTTTGTTGCATACCATCCCTTATTGTATTATCTTGAATTCGAATCATATTACTTCACCCCCTCGATAACCTCTGATATAATATTAATATTATTTTTATGCAATAAAAATTAAATATTATCTAATGAATTATTAACTTTTTTGAAAGAGGTAAGTTCATGAATTTAGATTGGTACTATACATTTGTCATTTTAGCGAAGACGTTAAACTATCGATTAGCTAGTGAAGAAATTAATCTCACTATACCTTCTATACATAAGCAAATTAAAAATTTAGAACAGCATCTCAATGTGAAACTATTTGAAACTTATAAAAATCAAATTATCTTGACTGAAGATGGTCATACATTTCTTCCAATTGCGCAAAGTTTTATTGAACAATATGAAAGTGGCATCAAACATATCCAACTTAAAAAAACGATGTTTCAATCGAAATTAAATGTTGTCGTGTCTTCATATATCGCGACATTCATTATGCCCAAATTTTTAAAATCTTTCTTTAACGAGCATCCTTTTATCGATGTTTCTCTTCATGTCAAAAATGAAAATATTGAAAAAGATATTAATAATCATACGTATGACATCGGGATTAGCAGAAATCAACCTAAACTAAGAGAAGTTCATTCTGAAAAAGTATGCGAAGGTAAAATTGTATTGATTGCTCCCAATAAAGAGAATAATCATCTTCTAACTGAGGCATCTTTATTTGAAAAATACAAAATAATAAGTGATAACCATCCAGAATATTGGTCATCACTTAAAAATAATATTTTAAATATTTATGAAAAAGCACAATTTCTATCTATCAATGATGTGCATACTTCAATTAAATTAATCGAAATGAATCAAGGTATATCATTCCTGCCTCTTTATATAACAACAAATAGTGATTACAATATTTCGGTTATTAACACGAAAATTTTACAAGCACCTATTTCATTTACATATATATACAGCAAAAAAGAAAGCCCAGAAATATTGGTGTTTATTAAATCATTTAAAAAGTATATTGCCAATGAACAATTATAATAAATTTCAAATCTAAAAAACCAAGAATGCGATTAATCATCACATTCTTGGTTCAATTTTATTCATGAATTTTTTCAACATTAAACGTTAAGTTATTGTCTGAATTTAAATTAACTTTAATCGTTGTACCTTCTGGGAATCCCTCTTTAATCATCATACGTGCTAATGGTGTTTCAATTTGGCGTTGTACAAAACGTTTTAATGGTCTTGCACCGTATTGAGGTTCATAAGCTTCTTGACCTAGCCAAGCTTTAGCATCATCAGAAACTTCAATTGAGATTCGTTGTTCTAATAATCTTATATTTAATTGCGTTAAGATTTTATCTACAATCATACTCATGTCATCAATAGATAATGGTTTAAATAATACGATATCATCCATACGATTCAAAATTTCTGGTTTGAAATATGCATTTAAACTTGTCATAACAGCTTTTTCTGTTGATTCTGTAATTTCACCAGTCTCTTTTACGTTTTCTAATAAAACTTGAGATCCAATATTACTTGTCATAATAATAATAGTATTTTTAAAATCAACGCTACGTCCTTTAGAATCAGTTAAACGGCCTTCATCTAAAATTTGCAATAATACATTAAAGACGTCAGTATGCGCTTTTTCAACCTCATCTAATAAAATAACTGAGTATGGATTACGACGAACCGCTTCAGTTAATTGACCCCCTTCATCATGTCCAATATATCCTGGAGGTGCCCCTATCAATCTTGATACTGCATGTTTTTCCATATATTCACTCATATCAATACGAATCATATGTTTTTCAGAATCAAATAATGATGCAGCTAATGATTTAGCTAATTCAGTTTTACCTACTCCAGTTGGACCTAGGAATAAGAAACTACCAATAGGTCTGTTTGGATCTTTAATACCTGCTCTTGCTCTAACTACTGCATCTGAAACCAGGTCAACCGCTTTATCTTGACCTACAACACGTTTATGCAAGATGTCACTTAAGTGAAGTAATTTTTCACGTTCTGTTTCAACTAATTTTGAAACTGGTATGCCTGTCCATTGGCTGACAATATCGCCAATTTCTTCGTCTGTTACAACTTCACGAATCATTCGATCTGTATCTTCACCTTGCTCATCTTGGAAATTATCCTCTAATTCTCTAAGTTCTTTTTCCAATTGAGGAATTGTTCCATATTGTAGTTCAGCAGCTTTTTCTAAATTGTTATTTGTTTGTGCATCTTCCAACGCTTGTCTACTTTCATCTAGTTGCGCACGTTTTTCTTGTAAATTTGCTATTTTTTCTTTTTCTGATTCTACACGAGATTGAAGTGCTGCTTGTTTCTCTTTTTCATTGGCAAGCTCTTCTTGTAGTTCTTGTAATCTCTGTTTGCTCGCATTGTCAGATTCATTTTTAAGTGCGCTTTCTTCAATTTCTAATTGCATGACACGTCTATTAACTTGATCCAATTCAGTTGGATTTGATCCCATTTCCGTACGAATTGTTGCACATGCTTGGTCAACTAAATCAATCGCTTTATCTGGTAAAAAACGATCAGTGATGTAACGATCAGACAATTCAGCGGCAGCAACTAAGGCTCTATCTTGAATACGCACACCATGATACACTTCATATCGTTCTTTTAAACCACGTAAAATTGAAATTGTATCTTCAACATCAGGCTCACTAACTGCTACTTTTTGGAAACGACGCTCTAATGCCGAATCTTTTTCAATATATTCTCGATATTCATTTAAAGTTGTTGCACCAATACAATGTAACTCTCCTCGTGCTAACATTGGTTTTAGCATGTTGCCTGCATCCATGGCACCATCTGTTTTACCAGCACCTACAAGCATATGGATTTCATCAATAAATAATATAATTCTACCATCAGACTCTTTAACTTCTTTTAGGACTGCTTTTAATCTCTCTTCAAATTCACCACGATATTTAGCGCCCGCTACTAATGCGCTTAAATCTAACTCAAAAACAGTTTTATCTAATAATGATTCTGGCACATCTTTCTTAACTATACGTTGCGCTAATCCTTCAACAATTGCAGTTTTACCAACACCTGGTTCACCAATGAGCACAGGGTTGTTTTTAGTTTTACGACTTAAAATACGAATCGTATTTCGAATTTCTTCATCTCTTCCTATAACAGGATCCATTTTACCTTGTCTAACTTCTTCTACTAAGTCGCGGCCATATTTAGCTAATGCTTCGTAATTAACTTCTGGATTTTGTGATGTCACGTGATTTCCCCCTCTTACTTTTTTAATAATTTCTTTGATAACTTCTACTTTATTATTTATATAATGTTTTGTTGTTTGATCAATGTCCATTGCCGAACGTAAAATATGCTCCATTGAAATATATTCATCTTCATATTCTTTCATGTATGATTCAGCCTTAGTTATCAATTGGTTTGCTTGTTGGCTAATATATTGACCATATTGTATATTGTCACCTTCTACAGATGCATACGTGTTTAGTTTGTCTTCATAAGCTTTGTTTAATTGATCTACCTCAATATTTGCTCGTTCTAAAATACTTTTATATAAGCTTTCACTTTCATTTAAGGCAGCGCTTAAAATTGCCTCAATTTCTATATTTTGTAATTTATGTTGCTGACTCAGTTCAACTGCTTGTTGTAAAGCACTTTGAACAGCATATGTCATTTTATTTATATCCATATAATTTCACCTCTAATTTGTAGAGTTGGTCAAGTTGCACTTTTGACTTTGACTTTCTTTGACCTTAATTATATTATAGTCCCAATATAATCATTTATCAACTCTTTTACACTTAAATTTCCTAATATTTGTAAATATTTTTTTGAATAAAAAAATCTAGCTAATGTTACGTTACACATTAACTAGACTTATTAAACATATGTTATTTCTTTTTAAGTGCTTTTAATATTTCATCTTTTAAAGCTAGGACTCCTTTGTACTCTAAATGTACACCGTCTGGTGCAAAATATTCACTATGTCCTTGTGATCGCTTATTCCAATCAATTAATGTGACATTGGACTTTCGTTTCGCCGCGTCAGCTAATAATCGATTTACATTTGCCTCATAAATTCTTGGAACACGTGTATTAACTAAATAAATCTTGGCTTTTCCAAATTGATTAAGTAAATCGTCGAGCTGTTTGACAGTAAAGTCGCCATTTGTACCTAATTCTAATACGACTTGATCAGATGATTTTTTATATTGTGAATAATTCGCTTTAACTAAAGGTAAGGTTTGATACAATTGACGCCCTACTTTTCCATCAATTCTAGACTTAGGAACTGATGACTTAAATGACTCACCGATATCAACCATTACTGAATCACCGATTAAAAGAGGTTTAATATTATTATATACGTCGGAAGATTCCTTTTTCTTCTCACTTACTAAGCCATCAATGTGAATGTTATCAATTGGTGCTATCCGCATTAAATAATTATCTTCAATAGTGGTATCAAAGCTATTCGCTTTTTCTCCAATAATGTCTTTACCATATTTATTGAATGCACCTACTAAAATCAACATAAATGGAATTAACAAGGTTACTACAATTGCCATTCTTATAAATTGTGGTATATAAGAAGGTCGCCAATTTAAAGCTTTAATACCTTCTTTTCTAAATGGAGTTTCTATAAAGCGATATGATAGCTCTGCAAATATAATTGTTAAACTTATATCTATAAAGTACACATATACAGGTATCTGTCCATCTACATAGTAACTATGTACGAAACTAATTACTGCAAAATGCCATAAATATAAACTATAAGACCTTTTCCCGATAAATACTAACACTTGATTTGAAAATATCTTCGCTATCCATGTAGATGGATGAACGACACTGGCAATAATAAATAACGTTAATATGGATATTAAATAGAAACCACCATCATATATCCAATTCGTCTCATCATTAATAATGAAAAATAATAATATAAGTACTATAAATGATAAACTACCTATGCTATCAATAACATATTTTACAACTTTAGGTGGATCATTTTTCAATTTAAACGGTGGCCATAAAAAAGCTAAAATAACACCCAGTAACAATGTCTGTAATCTAGTATCTGTACCAAAATACACTCGTGAATGATCCCCATTAATACTGTAGATAAACATCATTAACCCTAAAGAAATTATTGATACTCCCCAAAAAATAAATCCTATTTTGTATCGCTTTTTAATTGTTAACAATAATGTAACCAAAATAACTGGGAAAAATATGTAAAACTGTTCTTCAATTGCTAAAGACCATAAATGCTTTAATGGCATAAATGAAAATTGCTCAAAATAATTAACATCTTTTGCTATATACCACCAGTTTGATACATAAAATATCGCAGCAATAATATCATGTTTAACCCTAATGATATTATCTGATTTTAATAATAAGGTTGCTGTCCCTACAACCATTAATAAAACTATGACTGCTGGTAATAAACGTTTTAAACGACGTATCCAAAAGCTTTTCAATTTAATGATACCTGTGTCATCATACTCTTTGAGTAATAAGCTTGTAATTAAATAACCAGAGATCACAAAAAATGTATCCACACCTAAAAAGCCACCTGTCAACCATTGCTTGTTTAAGTGGTAAATAATAATTCCTAGAACAGCGATTGCCCTCAAACCATCGAGCCCTGGCATATATCTCATTTTCTTATACTTTGTAAAACCCTTTGTTTTGTTCATTTTTGCATTCTTCCCTTTTAAAACTGTTCTTCTTAGATGCTTAATTAAATTTAGTTATGCTGTTTAAAAGAATATTGAAATGCATATGTATATTATTGAATTACGACATCATCAAAATCATATTGACTAAAATACTGTTAAATTAAAAAAATTACCAATGATGATTCTTACTTCGAAATCCAATTTGTAATGCAACTCGGCAACTTAAAAACTATGAAGTATTATGTATTGTAATATAACTGTAATATAAATTCAATTTATTATAAAAATTTTCAAGAAAATATTCAACTAGAAAATGAATTGCGCACTCTTAGAAGTGCAAGTCACTGTCTTAATTCATATTTTTTGAAACAAGTTAGATATAAATTTTCAAAATGAAATCAGAACCTAGAACATAAATAAGGCTCCCTTCAAAATTTTCATTTTTCAATGTCTACTTTGAAGGGAGCTTATTCACAATGAATTATACTCTACAATGTTATATTGACTGCGGGGACCCAACACAGAGAATTTCTAAAAGAAATTCTACAGGCAATGCACGTTTATGTTAGCTCACACCAAGTGCAATCTTAGCGTAACGTGACATCATATCTTTTGTCCAAGGTGGACTCCATACGATATTCACTTCAGTATCCTGTATTTCAGGAATCTCTGCTAATACTGTTTTAACTTGATCAATAATTTGAGGTCCCATTGGACATCCCATTGATGTTAAAGTCATATCAACTGTACATACGCCTTCATCATCAACATTCACTTTGTATACTAAACCTAAATTAACGATATCAATTCCTAATTCAGGGTCAATTACCATTTCTAATGCACCTAAGATACTATCTTTCAATGCCTCTTCCATCCATATCACCTCTTTAATGTCATATTATTCATAATATATCAAATATCCGACAAAACGCCAATAAAATGCTATGATGTATCTATATGAACTAAGCAACTTATGAGGAGAGAGATATGCAACCACATTTAATATGTCTAGACTTAGACGGAACATTATTAAACGATAACAAAGAAATTTCATCATATACTAAACAAGTATTAAATGAATTACAACAACGTGGACACCAAATTATGATTGCGACTGGCAGACCTTATCGTGCAAGTCAAATGTATTATCATGAATTAAATTTAACGACACCAATTGTTAATTTTAATGGCGCTTACGTACATCACCCTAAAGATAAAAACTTCAAAACTTGCCATGAAATTTTAGATTTAGGCATCGCACAAAACATTATTCAAGGATTACAACAATATCAAGTATCGAATATTATAGCAGAAGTGAAAGATTATGTTTTCATTAACAATCATGATCCAAGATTATTTGAAGGTTTTTCAATGGGTAATCCAAGAATTCAAACTGGTAATTTACTTGTCCACTTGAAAGAATCCCCTACCTCAATTTTAATTGAAGCCGAAGAAAGTAAAATACCTGAAATCAAAAATATGCTTACTCATTTTTATGCCGATCATATTGAGCATCGACGCTGGGGCGCACCATTCCCTGTCATTGAAATTGTAAAACTTGGTATTAATAAAGCAAGAGGCATTGAGCAAGTTAGACAATTTTTAAATATTGACCGAAATAATATTATTGCATTCGGTGATGAAGATAATGATATTGAAATGATTGAGTACGCCCGCCATGGTGTTGCTATGGAAAATGGTTTGCAAGAACTTAAAGATGTAGCGAACAATATTACATTCAACAATAATGAAGATGGCATTGGTCGATATTTGAATGATTTCTTTAATTTAAATATTAGATATTACTGTTAATTTATAACTAATCATTTTATAATATTTTAAAACAATAGGAGGTAAGTTACGATGCCCAAAATAGTCGTAGTCGGAGCAGTCGCTGGCGGTGCAACATGTGCCAGCCAAATTCGACGTTTAGATAAAGAAAGTGACATTATTATTTTTGAAAAAGATCGTGATATGAGCTTTGCTAATTGTGCATTGCCTTATGTCATTGGCGAAGTTGTTGAAGATAGAAAATATGCTTTAGCGTATACACCTGAAAAATTTTATGATAGAAAGCAAATTACAGTAAAAACTTATCATGAAGTTATTGCAATCAATGATGAAAGACAAACTGTAACTGTATTAAATAGAAAGACCAACGAACAATTTGAAGAATCTTACGATAAACTCATTTTAAGCCCTGGTGCAAGTGCAAATAGCCTTGGCTTTGAAAGTGATATTACATTTACACTTAGAAATTTAGAAGACACTGATGCTATCGATCAATTCATCAAAGCAAATCAAGTTGATAAAGTATTAGTTGTAGGTGCAGGGTATGTTTCATTAGAAGTTCTTGAAAATCTTTACGAACGTGGTTTACACCCTACTTTAATTCATCGATCTGATAAGATAAATAAATTAATGGATGCTGACATGAATCAACCTATACTTGATGAATTAGATAAGCGGGAGATTCCATACCGTTTAAATGAGGAAATTGATGCTATCAATGGAAATGAAATTACATTTAAATCAGGAAAAGTTGAACATTACGATATGATTATTGAAGGTGTCGGTACTCACCCCAATTCAAAATTTATCGAAAGTTCAAATATCAAACTTGATCGAAAAGGTTTCATACCGGTAAACGATAAATTTGAAACAAATGTTCCAAACATTTATGCAATAGGCGATATTGCAACATCACATTATCGACATGTCGATCTACCGGCTAGTGTTCCTTTAGCTTGGGGCGCTCACCGTGCAGCAAGTATTGTTGCCGAACAAATTGCTGGAAATGACACTATTGAATTCAAAGGCTTCTTAGGCAACAATATTGTGAAGTTCTTTGATTATACATTTGCGAGTGTCGGCGTTAAACCAAATGAACTAAAGCAATTTGACTATAAAATGGTGGAAGTCACTCAAGGTGCACACGCGAATTATTACCCAGGAAATTCCCCTTTACACTTAAGGGTATATTATGACACTTCAAACCGTCAGATTTTAAGAGCAGCTGCAGTAGGAAAAGAAGGTGCAGATAAACGTATTGATGTACTATCGATGGCAATGATGAACCAGCTAACTGTAGATGAGTTAACTGAGTTTGAAGTGGCTTATGCACCACCATATAGCCACCCTAAAGATTTAATCAATATGATTGGTTACAAAGCTAAATAAATGAATCATGCGATTCAATCTAATCTTAATTGTCTAGGTTAGAATTATGTTGGACTGGTACTACTATCCAGTCCTTTTTTTATGTTTAAACATTTTTAGAATCAAAAAAGACATAAGGTCTTGGACTAATAATTGTCCATGCCTTATGTCATATACTATATGTCTTATCAATTAGCCAATACCGAATAATTTTGATATAGGCCCTAACGGTAGAATGACACCTAATACCATTGTGATGATAATTAATGCCATTGTTATCCAAAACATTTTGTGACTTTGTTCATGTCTCTTTCTTTTAGCAATCGACACTTCCATCAATCCAACTACTGCAACACCACACAGCATTTTCAATGTAAGCAACATATGATTTGCCCCGCCATTCATAAATGACTGAATTAATATCCAAAATCCTGAAATTAACGTCAACAGCATAAATAAGCGTAAAATCATGTGCAACGGTTTGAAAAATGGTGATCCGCCTTGATTTTTTGAAATGTTTAAGTATGTAGCGATAAATAAAATAATCGCTAATACCCAACTTAATATATGTAAATGTAACATACTGATTCCCCCCACTTTAATTATTTATATTATTAAATTAAAGCTTCTTGGGATTAATACCCACTTGCTTGTAATTTAATCATGATTTGATTATACACGAATATATATTCTACCACACTTCTATATTTGAGAGGAAGAACATGACATTTTATTCCTTATTAGAATATTGTGAATCTGCTGTAAAATAATCAACTACTTCTTAATATCAATATTTCACTTTCATCTCAAAATGGTAACATTATAAATAATTTATCTTTAACACCTTTTTAGAAAAGCAAGAAAAAACTAACCAATCTATATAAAGACTGGTTAGCTTTTTAAATGATAATTATTTAGCGATATAAGTTGTCAGCGTTCCAATATTATCAATAGTCACTTTAACTTCATCACCTGGTTGTAAAAATTTAGGTGGTTGCATACCTGCACCAACGCCTGCTGGTGTACCAGTTGCAATAATATCTCCCGGATGTAGTGCAACATATTTTGAAATTTCTTCTATTAATTCATCAATTTTAAGAATCATTTCGCCAGTGTTACCATCTTGTCTAATTTCATTGTTAACTTTTGTAACAATATTTACATTTTCAGGTAATGGTAGTTCGTCTTTAGTAACGATATAAGGACCCATTGGGCAACCGCCAGTTAAACTTTTTGATAAAAATGCTTGATCTTGTTCACTTTGTGCTTTGCGATCAGTGATATCGTTAATAATTGTATAGCCGTAAACATAATCTAAAGCTAATGCTTTTGGAATCTTTTCACCAGACTTACCAATAACAATACCTAATTCACCTTCATAATCTAATTGATCAGTAATATCTTTATGATTTGGAATTGTTGCATTATCTCCTGTTAAAGATGACGCTGCTTTTGTAAATACATATAATTTTTCTACTTCATGATTTAATTCGTTCGCATGATCTTTGTAATTTCTACCAAAAGCAATCACATTATTCGGAGGTGTTACTGGTGGTAAGAATTCAATGTCATTAAATGAAATTTTATAGTCTTCAGCTTTGCCGCTATCTTCTGCTGCTACAACTGCTTTACGTACTTGTTCTTGAAAATCTAAAGTATGATTTTGTTGTAAACCAGCTAACAATGTTTTAGGATGGAAATCTCCTTCTGCAAAGTCAGCAAATACTTGTGTTAAATCCCATACAGCATCTTCGCGTTTTACTTTAACGCCATATGAAGTTTTGTCATTATACTTGAATGATAAGAATTTCATTCATTCTCAACTCCTCATCTTTATCTTAATTCACATTATAACTTTTTTCGTTATCAAATAACAAATAAATAAGTAAGACAATTTTGAAAATGAGTTATGTTCATTCTGCTACAAGGGCTTTGCACTTAATCGAAATTATTTTTTATTCTTTTGAAAATCAAAATACTACAGTTGCAATGTACCAAATTTGAAGAAGTATAAATAACCTTTAACTTCTTTATTAAGTATCGTTTGAAGCGTATTTTGATAATATTTCATCTGTATCTTATATTTATTTTTTAATTGTGTACCAATTTCTTCATCTGTCATCCCACGGCGACGATTAAATGCATCGGTTTTATAGTCTACAAAATAATGCACACCATCTTTAACAAAGATTAAGTCAATCATACCTTGAATAATTGAGACGTCTTCGTCTCCTTGTGGCAATTGGTCAACTAATGCTTGGTTAACTACAAACGGTAATTCACGATAAACTTGCTCTGCTTCAGCAATAATCGAATATAACTCACTATTGATAAATGTCATTATTTCATCCATACGGATATCTTTTTTCGCATCTGCTTCGATAATATGTTTATCGATTAATCCATCGATATACTGATGTAACTCAACTTCAGATATGCGTTCTTTTTTGAATGGTAAATGTTGCATCACTGTATGCATTAACGTACCAATTTCATTCGCTTTTCGTTTACCTTGTTCACTTAGAAATTTAGGTCGTTCATACGTTGAAAAACCGATACGATATTGTCTTACTCGTTCGTAACTTGTGCCACTTTCTTCTGTTTCATATTGCCTTTTCAATTCAGAAACAGATTGTTTTGATGGCTTTTTAGTATCATTTACATATGGATATTGATAATCAAGTTGGTGTTTAATTTGTGCTTTAACATCCTCATTACCATTTTGCATAGTTTCTAATTGATTAACCGAACGATATTCATTATTATCTAAAATGGTTTCTGTAGACACATCTTCAAAGTATATAATTGAAATATTTACATTCGGACGACTACTATCTTCAACTTGTGCTATATCTTTTTCAAATTTTAAATCATCTGGAATTGACGCAGATTGATGTTTAGATAAAATACTATAAATAAGATGGAACGGATTTGGTGAAGTTAATCGTTCATTGACAGCAATGTGCTCACCAGAAATAGACAATTGCTCTAGTTCTAGTAATGATTTATCATTTTTCACTCTACCAATTAAATAAAGTTGTTCTTTCGCTCTTGTTAATGCTACATAGACTAATCGCATTTCTTCTGACACAAGTTCTTTTTCGGCAACAGCTCTATATGCAACCGAAGCTAAAGATGGAAATGCCATTTCTTTATCCACATCAAAATAATCCATTCCGAGACCAAATTGCTGATTTAAAATAACTGGTTGTTTCAAATCACGTTTATTAAAATCTTTTGACAATCCAGAATAAATGACAAATGGAAACTCTAGACCTTTACTACTATGAATTGTCATCATTCTAACGACATTATCGTTTGGACCAACTACATTTTCCTCACCAAAATCTTTGCCTCTTTCAATCAATTCATCGATAAAACGAATAAATTGATATAAACCTCTAAAACTTGAATTCTCAAACTCGATAGCTTTATTAAATAAACCATAAAGATTTGCACGTCGTCCACGTCCACCAATAAGTCCACTAAAGTATTGAATAACATAATGATCATTATAAAATTTATCAATTAACTGATACACCGGATGATCTTTACTATATTGTTGGTAACTTTGAATATCTGATAAAAACATTTTTAATTTATCAACTAAAATTGCATCTGCTGCTTCGTCATTAATGTAATTTACAATCGATTGATAGAAGTAGTCATCATTTGGACTCAATATTCTAATTTGAGCTAATTCGTCTTCTTTGAACTGATATATAACGGAGCGCATTAACCCAACTAAATAAATATCTTGTAATGGATTATCTATCGCTCTTAAAAATGATAATACTAAGCGGACTTCTGTTTGTTCAAAGTAACCTTCACGACTATTCACATGGAATGGAATATCTTCATTTTTAAAGGCTTGTTGTAAATTGCGAGCTTGTCCAAAGCTGCGTTCTAGAATAACGATATCCTTGTATGTCGCACTTCTATAGCTTCCTGTTTTCATATCATAAACTTTTTGATGTTCTAAGATATCTTTAACTTGTTCTACTATAAAATGCGCTTCTTGTTCACTACCAGTTAAATCACTATGTTCTTGATCCGCTTCAACAAGGACTTTTAAGTTTACTGGATGGTCCGATTCATCATATGGTGCACCATAATACAACTGTGCCGCTTCATCATATTTTACTTCACCGACTTGTTCATCCATCATATGTTTGAATATATAGTTAGTCGTTGACAGTACTTCTTTTCGAGAACGGAAGTTTTGCGACAAATCAATTCGACGTCCAGTGCCATCTCCATCTATAGTAAAGCGTTGATACTTTTCAATAAATAAACTTGGATCAGCTTGTCTAAATTTATAAATGGATTGCTTAACATCTCCAACCATAAATAAATTACCATTATGTTCATCACCCGTTTTGATGCAAGATAGTATTTTCTCTTGAACTCGGTTCGTATCTTGATACTCATCGACCAATATTTCTTGGAAGTGTTGACGGTATGATTCGGCAATTTCTGAAGGCGAACCATCCTCATTTGTTAAAATTTGTAATGCAAAATGTTCATAATCAGAAAAATCCAAAATATTTTTGCTACGCTTTTTTCGATTGAATTCTGACATAACATCTTTCACAATACGCGCAAGGTACTTTACTCGTGGCGCCAATTGTTGCATATCAGCTTTCAAATCATCAGCTTCTCTTGAAAAGTAATCACTCTTCACTTTATCAATTAATGATTTATATTTTTTATACTGAAGTTTAGCATCTTCTAAGGCATCGACCATCATTTCATTTGCTTCTTTAATTTTCGCTGTTACATTAGGCAAACGCGCGCCAAATTCGTGACCAGTTAAATAAGGTATATCAATAAAGCCACCTTCTAAAACACGCCCCATTAAACGTCGTTCATCTTCTATAACAGCTAAATGTTTATCGACGCTATCCATCATACTAAACAAATCATACGCCTTATTTAAAGCATCATAAGCAGCTGTGATAAATACTTTAGATAAGTCTGTTAGTAGTTGAATAAGTTGCGCTTGTTGTGCTTCTTCTTCGTATGGTGTCACCAATTGATCCAACCAATTTGTAGGATTTGGATTTGCAACGCTAAAGAAATACAATTGTTTAATAATCATTCGAAACTGATCATCACTTCTATCTGAAGACAATTGCTCTGTTAATTCAATAAAAGCAGGATCAAGGATATCGTAATGTTGTTCTATGACCTCATCTATCGTTTGTTCTAATAATAAAATATTTTCAGCTTCACTGCTTGTTCTAAAGTTCGGGTCAATATTTAATACATCATAATGCTGTTGAATTAATTTCAAGCAAAAACTATGGAGTGTAGATATTTGTGCTTGATGAATTTTGATGCGTTGGTTTTTCAAGTGTGCATTTGCAGGATCAGCAATCGATGCCTCTTGAATACGTTGGTCTACACGATGCTTCATTTCACGTGCGCTTAAGTTTGTAAACGTTACGACTAAAAGTCGATCGACATCAATGCCATCACGTAAAATCTTTTGGATAATACGCTCAACTAGTACAGCTGTTTTACCTGAACCTGCCGCGGCTGCAACAAGTACATCTTGTCCAGTTGCGTAAATACTTTGCCATTGCGCGTCAGTCCAAATCACGCCTTGTGGTTTCTCTGGAATTGTCATCTATTGCTCACCCCCAAATTCATCATTAATGTTAATATTTTGAATTGCTTCAATTGGATTTATTGTTTCATCTACAGTTCGATATCGCTTACTATCAATCATGCCATCTACATGACATACCGATTGATAACTACAAAAAGCACATGGCAATTTTTGTTTGTACTTTAATGGTGCAACTTCAGTATGTCCATCCATAATATTTGAAGCTGTTTCTATAAAATTCTCTTTGTTATGTTGGATGAATTTATAAATCGTTGCTTCATCTGCCACTTGGCTGCCTCGTTTACTCAAAGAGCCATCTTTATTCAAACCAACTGGTACAATATCTGAAGTGAATTTAGGTTCTAAACGAATATCCAATGCATCAATAACAGTTTGGTCTGCATTAACTAAACCACTCAACTTAAACTTTTTAATTAAATCTTGTTCTAGTTTATCTTCATCAATATCAGACCATGATTTAAATTTAATTCTAGGTTCATGTACATGGAAGTATAATAATCCACCTGGTTTCACAATATCTGTTAATCCAAGGCGTTGTTTATTTTGTAAAACGATATCCATGTATGTCATCATTTGCATTTGCATACCATAATATACTTTCGTTAAATCAAGTGTCGCACTACCTTCAGAGGATTTATAGTCAATGATATTAACAAAACTTGTATCATTCTTTGTATACGTATCGATACGGTCAATTTGCCCTCTAATATTAATTGGAATACCTTGAGTTGTCGTTAATGTTTGTGCAATTAATTCGTCATTTGTTCTTGGTTTCCTTCTAAAACTTGTCTCAAAATGTTTTGGCATAAACTTTGAATACGTGCCTTGATATTTTAATGCGCTTAGTGTTGTTTCTACAATAGCGCCAATGCGTCTTGATAAATAACGATAGTAAGCTGAAGAATTTAATAAATTAAACTGAACTTTAGGTAAAATTTCTTCCAATGCTTCATTCGTTAATTGTCTTATTTTTTTCAGGTCTAATTGTTTAAAATCGCCATTAATACGTTCAGATATATATTTTAAAACAGAATGGAAAATATCACCTAAATCAAAGTTTTGAAGTTCATACTTCGTTCGCTCATTTAGTTTCAGACCATGTGACGCATAGTGTTTAAATGGGCATTGTTGATAACCTTCAAAACGGGATACACTGGCATTGATTTCCTTACCATATAAATCTTTAGACAACGTTTCACCTAATTTTACAGTTTCATTGTCAAACGTTAATGCTGACATTAAATAATCTAAACCTTGATTTAAATGATCGCTATCTCTAATTACTTGATAAGCATCTAACCAACTATCAGCCACAATTTCATCATATAACCAAGCACGCAATGCTTCAAATAATGTAATTTTGGTTTGCTTAGCATGTTGCATTAGTGACAATGGGTTAACTTCATGGTATTGAGGAATGTTAGTAATTTCCAATTGGTTGAACAATGATTGAATTTGATTTAAAAATGGGCTGATCTCCTTATCATCACCACTTGATCCCATTAGTCTGTAAGAAAATGTAACATCTTGTCGCGCTCTTGTCATAGCAATATAGCAAACAAATGCTTCATCCATCTGTAAAATATCTGATGTTGGACTTAACTCGACATTAGCCTGCTGTTCAAAGTATTTCTTTTCTTCATCTGTAATCAAGCTTGACGCAGTTACTGGTTGTGGCATCGTACCATCATTCATACCTACTAAGAAAACATGTTGCTTATTATCGACTTTAGCCAAATCCATCGTACCAATACTTACTTGGTCCAATGTTTGCGGAATCATAACAAATTCTAATTGTTCTAAACCAATATCAAATACTTCTAAGAAACGTTCCATCGACATTGGTTCATCTCCAAATACTAGAACTAAGTCATCAAGGATTTGAATTAAGCCATTCCATATTTGATCAATTTCCTCCGCCTTTTCATGATTACCATTTAAATCAAGTTCATCTCGCTCTGTCATCAATTGATTTGGCAGTTCGAAATATTCCATACTTTCATAAAAAGCAGTTGCAAAATCTTTTACAGTTTCCGCTTGTGACATTTGCTTTTCAAAATGTAAAATTTTATCAATGACATCTTTCTTTAACTTAACGACTTGTTCAAATGTGTTACGTTCATCTTCGGTCAGTTTATGCGCTTTACGCCCCATTTTGCTAAAATGTTCGACATTAAATAGCTCATCATCTAACCAACGTTTACCGTATATACCACGTTCAAGTACAAAATTTTCAAGTAAATCAACTAAGTATGCACTTTTTAGATATGATGCCGTTAACACATCAGTCTTCAATAAGCGTAGCATTGGATTCACTTGCCAATTAGATTGAATAACTTCAATCAATGAACGAATCATTTCCATGACCGGATGATGTGTCATCGAACGCTTTGTATCAATATTATAAGGAATATTATAAAGCGGTAATATGGAATCAAATAAATAAGCATAAGATTCATCACGATATAAAATAGCAATATCTTGATATCGTAATTGCTTATCACGAATATCAACGATGATACGTCGCGCAATTTCATTTATTTCCTCTCTCATAGTCGCAGATTCTAAAATATTGATATGACCTTGACATGCCACTCGATTGATTTGAAGTACATCAAATTCTTGTTCAAGATGCTTTAAATCTTGATTATTGAAGCGATATAATTGGTTGAAATATTGACGTTCAATAGAAATATTGAGTTCATTTGCTATTTCTTCAATATGTCGTAACACTTCCGATGGTTTTCTAAATAAACTAAATTGATCGTGGTTACCATCTGTCGTCAATATAATTGTGACACTCTTCGCATATTTAATTAATCCTTTGATTATTAAATACTCAATCGTTGAAAAGTTGTGAAAACCATCAATATATATATCAGCACGTTTTAGCCACTCTGATTTCGGCATACAATCAATAAAATATTGTAATGAATCCTCACCAGTAATAAACTCGTTTTGAATGCGTTGTTCGAACTCACGGTATATTAAAGCAATATCCTCTAACTTATTTTTAGTTCGAGTTTGCATATTTTTATCAGCAATAAAGTGTTCTAAATGTTCAGGCGTTACTGCATATTTTTTAAAATCTTGAATTTGTTCTGTTAATTTTTCACTAAACCCATAATATTTTGCTTGTGATTGATAAAGTTTTAAATACTTTTGTTGTTCTTGAACAATGTTATAAATCATCATTTCCGTTGCAGCTTTAGATAACTTTTGTTCGCTATAACTACCAACTTCTTGGAAAATACGATGACTTAATCGTTCAAAATGCAACACTTCTGTTCTTAAACTACCATTTAATTCCGGATCATTGACAAAGGCTTGTTCTAATTGAAATGTACTTTGAGTTGGCGCAATTAAAATGATTGGATCTCCAAGCGGATCTGCTTTCATTTTTTGTTTTATTTCGGTCAACATTTTCGTAGACTTACCTGTTCCCGCTCTACCTAAATAAGCATGTAATGTCATGACAAACCCTCACTTCCTTTGACACATATTTTAACACAAAGTGATTGTGATTGATTTATTATAAGTTCATTTCGAACTTAGCTTTTATTGTGGTACTAACAAAATAAAACATCGTTTATCAGTATTAAAACCGACAAACGATGTTGTATTTGTTTCATATTAATTTTTAGTATTTTCAGGATTGAAATTATGTTTAAATTCACTAAATGGCCAGAATCTAAATGAAACTTTACCAACAATTTGGTCTTCATCAATGAGGCCAAACGCACGGCTATCTTTACTTACTTCACGATTATCTCCAAGAACTAAATATTTACCTTTTGGAATGACATTTGATTTAGGATTCGCATTCGGTAAATCTTTAACTTGGAAAGTCCCAGTAATGTAATCACCTTGTTTATGTTTTAAATTATAGTTTAAATATGGTTCATCTTGTTTTTTACCATTGACATATAATGTATCATTTTTATATTCTACTTTATCACCAGGAACACCGATGACACGTTTAACATAGTCATCATTTTTGTTTGCATGGAAGACAACTACATTACCTTTTTCCAAACCACCTGTTTTATATCCAATAATGTTTACAGCTACTCGCTCGCCATCTTTCAAAGTTGGATCCATTGATTCACCTTTAATTGTATATGGTGTAACAATAAATTTACCTACTATAAATAAAATGACAAAAGCGACTGCAATTGAAATAATCCATTCCAATAATTCTTTTTTCAATTTTGACACCTCTTTTTAAGATTTGAACTGAATCGTCCATTTTGAAAAAGGATAATATCTCAAACTTATATTACCAATAATATCCTTTTTATCAATTAAACCAAATTGTCTAGAATCATGCTGATTGTTATCATGATCATTTAGCACAACAAAATTGTTAGGCGGTATAATATCTCCATCTAATTCTTTAAAATTGCGCAAACTAAAATCTTTAATTTTTCTGTTCTTGGCATAAGATGCGTCAACCGGTCGGTCATCACGGTATAATTGTCCCTGACGAAACGCCATTGATTGACCAGGTTTGGCAATAATTCGACTAGTATATATCTCGTTACCACGCCTATATGTAATGATATCACCATTATTCAATTGATTAAATGTAACTTTAATTTTATTTACAATAACACGATCCCCTTTGTTAAGGGTTGGTGACATATCATTATTCGGAATGACATGACCAACTATTACAAAAGTTTGTACGAACAGTACAATGATAATAGCAAGTATCAATGAAATCAAATATTTTACAACTTTTTTCACGATGTCACTCCTTTTTCGATCCCATAAAATGCTGTTCTAACTTTTTTCCAACAATCCAAAATACAACCAACACAACTAACATTAATATCCCTCTTAAAGGATGCGTTAAAATTGTAGTAATTTCCTTACCTAAATAACCTAAAATAATTGTTGAAACTAACTTTGATGATGCCAAAACAATGAAATAATATTTAGGTCTAATATGAGATAGACTCGCTACAAAATTTATTAATGTATTTGGCGTAAAAGGAAAACAAAGTAAAATAAACAATGGGATTAATCCTTGGCGATCAATAAAACTAATCAAGCGTTGAACAGCAGTACGTTGTTTAATTCGCTGCATCCTCTCAGTGTTCACCAATCGTTTACAGATCAAATAGACTGTAAATGTTCCAGAAATTAATCCAAGCCAACTAATCAATATACCTAAAATAGGTCCATAAGCTTGAATGTTAATTAAAATATAGAGTGCTAAAGGAAATACTGGAATTATCGCTCTAATATATAACAATATAAATCCAGGTAAATAACCAAACTGTCGAAATATCTCAAACCATTCTTCTACTTGATGAAACGACAAATCATCAATCCCTTTCTTTGGTTGAAGATAATTATTCTTACATTATAAAGTTAATTACTAAGTAAAGAAACATTAACATGTAATCATGCTAATAAATCAGTCTCTAGTAGTATAACAATATTATTGTATGACAGATGTTATTTTTTCTTTAATTTTCTCTTAACATCTTGTCACATTAGCTAGTAACCTAGTTCTTGCATATAAATAAAAACGAGGTTGTCATTACATTTTTACATTTGTAATGACAACCTCGAAAATATGCTTTAAATAGTTAACGTCTAGTTCTATCTTTTCAAACTTCACTAATCATTGAAGTAATGTATTTTATAAACGCTCTTCTAATTCTTTTTTCAAGTCTTCAAAACCAGGTTTACCTAATAATGCGAACATGTTTTGTTTATATGCTTCTACACCAGGTTGGTTAAATGGATTTACACCTAATTGGTATCCACTCATTGCACAAGCAAGTTCGAAGAAGTATACGACATAACCGAAAGTTTCTTCATCTAATTGTGGAATGTTCACTACCATGTTAGGAACACCACCATCAGTATGCGCTAATAATGTACCTTCGAATGCTTTTGTGTTAACTTCGTCGATTGTTTTACCAGCCAAATAATTTAATCCGTCTAGATCATCACTATCTTTTTCAATAGTAATATCATATTTAGGATGATTTACTTTTACCACTGTTTCGAATAAGAAACGACGGCCTTCTTGTACATATTGACCTAAAGAATGTAAATCAGTTGTGTAGTTGGCACTTGAAGGATAGATACCTTTGAAGTCTTTACCTTCTGATTCACCAAATAATTGTTTCCACCATTCATTAAAGTATTGCATAGATGGTTCATAGTTAATCAACATTTCTGTTGTATAACCTTTTGCATATAAAATGTTTCGAATTGTCGCATATTGGTATGCAATGTTTTCTTCTAATTTATCTGAAGATAATTCTTCACGTGCTTTTGCAGCACCAATCATCATAGCTTCGATGTTAATTCCAGCAGTTGCAATTGGTAATAATCCTACTGCTGTTAAAACAGAATATCTTCCACCTACATCATCAGGTACGATAAACGTTTCATAACCTTCGTTTGTAGCCAACTGTTTTAAAGCACCTTTTTCTTTATCCGTTGTTGCAAATATACGTTTTTGTGCTTCTTCTTTACCGTATCTTTCTTCAACTAATTGTTTGAACAATCTAAATGCAACTGCTGGTTCTGTAGTTGTACCAGATTTAGAAATAACGTTTACAGAGAAATCTTTGTCTGCTAAATAATCAACTAACTCTTTCGTATATGTTGATGATAAGTGATTACCAACAAATACAATTTCAGGGTATTCATTGCTGTTTCTAAATGATGACGTTAACATTTCGATTGCTGCACGTGCACCTAAGTAAGAACCACCAATACCGATGACTACTAAAACATCAGAATTTTCTTTAATGCGTTTTGATGCTTCAACAATTCTTGAAAATTCTTCTTTGTCGTAATCAACTGGTAAATCAACCCAGCCTAAGAAGTCACTACCTGCACCAGTACCTTCATGAATTGTTTTGTGAATTGATTTAACAATTTCTTGTTGTTGTTTTAATTCGTGTTCACCGAAAAATTCTAACGTTTTACTAAAATCTAATTGAATATGAGTCATCTATAAAAGCCTCCTGTTTCATTTAATATCTTAATTTTACTAAGTTTACGTTTGCGATTCAATTCACAAGTTTGTACTTAATCAATAAAATTGATATTTATGTGACGTTTCACACCTATTTTTCAACAAACATTTCAAACTGGCGTCAAACACTCAAACATTTTTTATACAATTTGCATGTTTTTTAAAATACTTTTAAACATTGATAAATAAGCATTTATACTTACAACTCTAACTATCTCTATCGTATTTTATGAATAAATATGTAAAATAATGGTTTTATTTTCACTAAAAGTTTGCTATCATGTGTTCATACGAAATATTCAGATAACTACAATGAGGTGAATTTTATGAAAGAGAAAATTGTTTTAGCATATTCAGGAGGACTAGATACAAGTGTGGCCGTTCAATGGCTTATCGACAAAGGATACGACGTTGTAGCTTGTTGCCTAGATGTTGGTGAAGGTAAAGATTTAGACATCGTTTATAAAAAAGCTTTAGATATGGGAGCAGTTGAATGTCATATTATTGATGCAACAAAAGAATTTAGTGATGAGTATGTAAGTTATGCAATCAAAGGAAATTTAATGTATGAAAATGCATATCCATTAGTTTCAGCTTTATCAAGACCATTAATCGCTAAAAAATTAGTAGAGATTGCTGAGAAAACAAATTCAGTAGGTATTGCACATGGTTGTACTGGTAAAGGGAATGACCAAGTACGTTTCGAAGTTGCCATTAAAGCATTAAACCCATCATTGAAAGCATTCGCACCTGTACGTGAGTGGGCATGGAGTCGTGAAGAAGAAATCGATTATGCAATTAAACATAATATCCCTGTATCAATCAACCATGATTCACCTTATTCTATCGATCAAAATCTATGGGGCAGAGCGAATGAATGTGGTATTTTAGAAGATCCTTATGCTGCGCCACCAGAGGATGCGTTCGATCTAACAAATGCTTTAGAAGAAACACCAGATGCTGCTGATGAAATCATTTTAACGTTTGATAAAGGCATCCCAGTTCAAATTGATGGCAAAACATATGAATTAGACGATTTAATTTTAACGTTGAATGCATTAGCTGGTAAGCATGGTATCGGAAGAATTGACCATGTAGAAAATAGACTTGTAGGTATCAAATCAAGAGAAATTTATGAGGCACCTGCTGCAGAAGTTATTTTAAAAGCGCATAAAGCATTAGAAACGATTACGTTAACGAAAGATGTCGCACACTTTAAACCAATCATCGAGAAGCAATTTGCTGAACAACTATACAATGGACTTTGGTTCTCACCTTTAACTGATAGCTTAAAATTATTTATTGATAGTACTCAGCAATACGTAAGTGGTGATGTCAGAATTAAATTATTCAAAGGTAATGCCATCGTAAATGGTAGAAAATCACCTTACACATTATATGATGAAAAATTAGCAACTTATACAAAAGAAGATGCATTTAATCAAGACGCTGCTGTTGGCTTTATCGATATCTATGGTTTACCTACTCAAGTAAATTCGATGCTACATGGAGGCTATAGCAATGAGCAATAAAGCTTGGGGCGGTAGATTTGAAGTACAACCTGAAGAGTGGGTTGACGACTTTAACGCATCCATTACTTTTGATCAAACGCTCATAAATCAAGATATCGAAGGCAGCATTGCACATGCAACTATGCTTGCGAATCAAGGCATTATTAGTCAACAAGACAGCGAACAAATTATACAAGGACTAAAATCTATTCAACATGATTATCATCAAGATCAAATTCAATTTAGTGCATCATTAGAAGATATTCATTTAAATATTGAACATGAATTAATTAAACGTATTGGTGATGCTGGTGGTAAGTTGCATACTGGACGCAGTAGAAACGATCAAGTTGCAACAGACATGCACTTGTACACTAAGAAACAAGTGCAAGATATCATCGCATTAATTAAGTCGTTACAAAGTGTAATTGTAGACATCGCTTCCAATAATGTTGATACAATTATGCCTGGTTATACTCATTTACAGCGTGCACAGCCAATTTCATTTGCACATCATATTATGACTTATTTTTGGATGTTACAACGAGACCAACAACGATTTGAAGATAGTTTAAAACGAATCGATATTAATCCTTTAGGTGCAGCAGCCTTAAGTGGTACCACATACCCTATCGATAGACACGAGACAACAGCATTGTTGAACTTTGGCAGT
Organism: Staphylococcus sp. EG-SA-18; assembly: GCF_017151825.1. Lineage (NCBI taxonomy): Bacteria > Bacillati > Bacillota > Bacilli > Caryophanales > Staphylococcaceae > Staphylococcus > Staphylococcus sp. EG-SA-18. Next base: position 58,541 of record NZ_JACYVY010000044.1, on the reverse strand, counting down.
CTCTATGAGAATAGCCTAGATGCTGTTAGTGACAGAGACTATATTATTGAAACATTGCATAATATTTCTTTAACGATGGTTCACTTATCACGCTTTGCAGAGGAAATTATTTTCTGGTCCACAGACGAAGCTAAATTCATTACATTATCAGATGCATTTTCAACTGGCTCATCTATTATGCCACAAAAGAAAAATCCTGATATGGCAGAATTAATTAGAGGTAAAGTTGGTCGAACGACTGGTCATTTAATGAGCATGCTTATGACTTTAAAAGGATTACCTCTAGCATATAACAAAGATATGCAGGAAGATAAAGAAGGTTTATTCGATGCTGTCCATACAATTAAAGGTTCTTTACGTATTTTCGAAGGTATGATTCAAACGATGACAATTAATAAAGAACGACTCAATCAAACTGTTAAAGAAGATTTTTCAAATGCAACGGAACTAGCAGATTATTTAGTAACTAAAAATATTCCATTTAGAACTGCACATGAAATTGTAGGAAAAATCGTCTTAGAATGTATACAACAAGGTCATTATTTATTAGATGTTCCTTTAGCAACATATCAACAACATCATTCTAGTATTGATGCCGATATTTACGATTATTTGCAGCCTGAAAATTGTTTAAAACGACGTCAAAGTTACGGTTCAACAGGTCAATCATCGGTCAAACAACAACTTGATGTTGCTAAACAATTACTATCACAATAAATACGTTAATCTACCTACCCACAATGTCTATTAAAATTACATTGTGGGTATTTTAATGCTCTCTTCGTCTTGTTGAACATCACATTTTTAAGATTCCTAAAATGTTTGATAATTCTTTTAAATTTATATTACAAAAATGTTATAAATTGTAAAAGAAATGTGTAAAGCGTTTTCACAAGCAGGTTTTTGTAGTATTTTAAAATTGTTAGACTACAAATAAAGAGATGAAAGGATAAAGACTATGACTAACTCTTCGAAAAGCTTCACTAAATTTATGGCTGCTTCTGCTGTTTTTACTATGGGATTTTTATCAGTACCTAGTGCTGGCGCTGAACAAACAAATCAAATTGCAAATAAACCTCAGGCTATTCAATGGCATACAAATTTAACGAATGAGCGATTCACTACTATCGCACATCGTGGCGCAAGTGGCTATGCACCCGAGCATACGTTTCAAGCATATGATAAGAGTCATAATGAGTTAAAAGCATCTTATATCGAAATTGATTTACAACGTACCAAAGATGGCCATTTAGTTGCTATGCATGATGAAACTGTTAACCGTACAACAAATGGACACGGTAAAGTTGAGGATTATACCCTTGATGAATTAAAACAGTTAGATGCAGGAAGTTGGTTTAATAAAAAATATCCAAAATACGCAAGAGCAAGTTATAAAAATGCTAAAGTACCCACTTTAGATGAAATTTTAGAACGTTATGGCCCGAATGCAAACTATTATATTGAAACAAAGTCACCTGATGTATACCCAGGAATGGAAGAACAATTATTAGCTTCATTGAAAAAGCATCACCTTTTAAATAACAATAAATTAAAAAATGGACATGTAATGATTCAATCATTTTCTGACGAAAGTTTAAAGAAAATTCATCGTCAAAATAAGCATGTGCCATTAGTAAAATTAGTTGATAAAGGTGAACTACAACAATTTAACGACCAACGCTTAAAAGAGATACGCTCTTATGCGATTGGATTAGGTCCTGATTATACAGATTTAACTGAACAAAATACCCATCATTTAAAAGACTTAGGATTTATAGTACATCCTTATACAGTGAATGAAAAAGCTGATATGTTACGATTAAATAAATATGGCGTTGATGGTGTCTTTACAAATTTCGCTGATAAATATAAAGAAGTCATTAAGTAGTAATGTTAAACTAGAAAACATAAATACAAAAATATAGCTATTACTATAAAAAACAGCAGTAAGATATTTCCAAATTGAAATTATCCTACTGCTGTCTTTTTGGGAGTGGGACAGAAATGATATTTTCGCAAAATTTATTTCGTCGTCCCACCCCAACTTGCATTGTCTGTAGAAATTGGCTCCCCAATTTCTCTGTGTTGGGGCCCATCCCCAACTTGCATTGCCTGTAGAATTTCTTTTCGAAATTCTCTGTGTTGGGGCCCCGACTATTTTTGAAAAGAGCGTGTTACACGGGCATTGTTTTACAGTCAACTACTGCTAAAATAAAATTAACGAGCTTAGGGCTTTGTTTTCTGTCCCAAGCTCGTTAAATCACATATGATAATTAATTATGCCCAACCACGATATCTAGCTGCTTCTGCTGTACGTTTAATACCTATGATATATGCTGCAAGTCTCATATCTATTTTTCGGTTTTGAGACAATTCGTAAATCGTATCAAATGCCGCTTCTAATTTTTCACGTAGCTTTTCATTAACTTCTTCTTCAGACCAATAATAACCTTGATTATTTTGTACCCATTCGAAGTAAGAAACCGTTACACCACCAGCACTTGCTAATACGTCTGGAACTAATAATATACCACGTTCAGTTAAAATACGTGTTGCTTCTGGTGTTGTAGGTCCATTAGCAGCTTCAACAACGATACTAGCTTTAATATCATGTGCATTGTCTTCTGTAATTTGGTTTGAAATAGCCGCTGGTACTAAAATGTCACAATCTAATTCAAACAATTCTTTATTTGAGATTGTTTCTTCAAATAAATTTGTTACCGTACCAAAACTATCACGACGGTCTAATAAATAATCTATATCTAAGCCATTTGGATCGTGTAATGCACCGTAAGCATCAGAGATACCTACAATTTTTGCACCTAAATCATATAAGAATTTAGCTAAGAAACTTCCGGCATTACCGAAACCTTGAATAACAACCTTGGCACCTTCAATTTGCATATTACGACGTTTTGCAGCTTGTTCAATTGCAATAACTACACCTAGTGCAGTTGATCTGTCGCGTCCATGAGAACCACCCAATACAATTGGTTTACCTGTGATGAAACCTGGTGAATTAAATTTATCTAATGCACTATATTCATCCATCATCCAAGCCATAATTTGTGAGTTTGTAAATACATCTGGTGCTGGAATATCTTTGTTCGGACCTACGAATTGTGAAATTGCTCTTACATATCCGCGTGATAAACGTTCAACTTCATGAATGCTCATTTGACGTGGATCACAAACGATACCACCCTTACCACCACCGTATGGTAAGTTTACAATGCCACATTTCAAAGTCATCCACATTGATAATGCTTTTACTTCTTCTTCATCAACATCTGGGTGGAAACGCACGCCCCCTTTTGTTGGTCCAACAGCATCATTATGTTGCGCACGGTAACCTGTGAATGTTTTAACTGTGCCATCATCCATTCGTACAGGGATACGCACTTGTAACATTCTTAAAGGTTCTTTAATTAAATCGTACATTCCTTCGTCAAATCCCAATTTATGCAATGCTTCTTTAATAATTCCTTGAGTAGAAGTTACTAAATTATTGTTCTCAGTCATGATCCTTTTCGCCTCTTCTTTACCTAATGATTTCGCTTTCAAACATATTGTAACATAACGTATTCCTTTTTAAAGCCCTTACAAACTGATTGTTACAACTTTTTGACATTATTGAAATACATGTCTTATTTTTTCAAGTGCAAGGTCCAATTCTTCTTTAGTAATAATTAATGGTGGTGCAAAACGAATGACAGTATCATGCGTTTCTTTACATAATAAGCCTTCTTCTTTCAAAGCTTCACAATATGGTCTAGCACTTTCATTAAGTTCCACACCTATAAACAAACCACGTCCACGGACTTCTTTAATTGATGGATGATCAATTTGCTTTAATTGTTCTTTAAAATAATCTCCTAATTCTAAAGAGCGCCCTGGTAAATCCTCATCAACGATAACATCTAATGCAGCAATTGATGCAGCACAAGCAAGTGGATTACCACCAAATGTTGAACCATGTGAGCCAGGTGTAAAGACATCTAATACTTCTTTATCTGCTAATACAACAGAAATTGGGAAGACACCACCACCTAGTGCTTTACCTAAAATATAGACATCAGGTTTTACATTATCCCAATCCGTAGCAAATAATTTACCCGAACGACCTAATCCTGCTTGGATTTCGTCAGCAATAAATAAGACATTATGTTCATCACATAATTCTCTAATTGCTTTCAAATATCCTTCTGGCGGTATATTTATACCCGCTTCACCTTGAATTGGTTCTACTAAAACTGCTGCAGTATTTTCATTAATTGCAGCTTTCAATGCATCTACATCTTCAAAATCAACTTTTCTAAATCCATCTAATAACGGACCATAACCACGTTGGTATTCTGCTTCTGAAGATAATGAAACTGGCGCCATTGTTCGACCATGGAAGTTACCATTAAATGCAATGATTTCTGCTTTATTTGGCTCAATTCCTTTAACATCGTATGCCCAGCGTCGTGCTGCTTTCAAAGCTGTTTCTACTGCTTCAGCACCTGTATTCATTGGTAAAGCTTTATCTTTACCTGCCAGTTTACAAATTTTTTCGTACCATTCACCTAAGTTATCACTATGAAAAGCACGTGAAACTAGAGTCACTTTATCAGCTTGATCTTTTAATGCTTGAATAATTTTCGGATGTCTATGACCTTGGTTAACAGCGGAATATGCAGATAACATATCCATATATTTATTGCCTTCAGGATCTTTAACCCATACCCCTTCAGCTTCTGAAATGACAATTGGCAATGGTAAATAATTATGTGCTCCGTAATGATTTGTTAACTCAATAATTTTTTCAGATTTAGTCATCATATCTCCCCTTTTCATCATTTATAACTATTATACATGAAACATTATCCAAATAATTACATTAGTTTTCAAAGCAGATACTTTTCCACCAAAAAAGATGAAATAATCACTAAGTTTCATTAAATTTGTCTATTTTGAAAACCCTTACATTTATAATGACATAATTACTTAAATGATTACAAGCAAAAGAATTGATAATTTTACACTTAATCAAAAGTATATTTTACTAAGAATATTTTTATTTATAAATATTGAAAACCACTAACAAATTGCATACACAATATCATTAGTGGTAACAGTTAAACACTTATTTATCTTTACGTGGTAATGGATAGAATCCTTCATTAAATTGATGCCATAAATTAGGAGTTAAGTGATGATTATCTTCTCTCTCTGGATCAAAGTAATTAATAATTTCATCTTCCCGTCCATCTTTAATTTTTTCAACAAATTGATAATCCAGTAGTAGCTCTCTACCAATGGCTACTAAGTCAACACCAACATTTTCAACTGCATCTAAAGCTTCGTCAGCTGTGAAAATTGAACCAATACCGATAAGTGGCATACGACCATTTATCCATTTGTGAATTAAAGGCAGTCTTTCTTGTCCAGCGTATTTACCTTCACGTGTCGTTGCATGCGTATCCATCATCGAAACATGAATATAGTCGATTGGCATATGGCTAATTTTATTAACGAGTTCCTCTGTAATTTCCATTGTGATTCCTGGAGACTCCGCTTCCTCTGGAGATAATCTGTATCCAACTATAAAGTCTTTATTGCCATACGCTTCTTTCGCTTTAAGCACCTCTTCAATCACAGCGACCGGGAATTTATATTGATTTGCCCAAACATCATTTCTTCTATTATAGTATGGTGATACAAATTGATGAATTAAGTAATGATTCGCGCCATGTATTTCAACACCATCAAATCCTGCTTCAATTGCACGTCGCGTTGCTTCACCAAAATCCTTGATTGCTTGTTCAATCTCTTCATTCGTCATTTCTCTAGCACTATGTTCTTGTTTCTGACCGAAACTTTTTAAAGAAATTGGACTTGGTGCTACGACGTCTCCACCAGGTGTTAATTCAGGCAATGCTTGTGCACCGCCATGATGTATTTGTACGAGTGCTTTGGCACCGTTTTTCTTCATTGCTGTAGCTAATCGTTTTAGTCCTTCAATATCACTGTCATGCGCGATTGATGGCTGTCCTGGAAATGCTTTTCCGACATCACTCACATTACTCGCAGCATTAATTGTAATACCAACATCTTGTGAACGCTTTTCAATATAAGGAAGTTCTACATCTGAAATAGTACCATCATCATTTGAAGAAATATGTGTTAAAGGGGCTAACACAAATCGATTTCTCAACTCTACTCCATTTGGTAATTCTACTTTATCAAACAATGGTTCGTATTTACTTTTCATTACTTAATTCCTCCTTAAAATTATTGAGTTGACTATAACATGTAATTTTTTCATTCTCCAATTATCTGTTTATATAGTTGCAATTCGTTTAATACTTTAAGTTGTAGTTCTCATTTCTAAAATAAATTAAAAAAACAAATCCACATACAATATTGCAAATCAATGATTCTATCTATCAAAGATAATGGATATGTCACCTTAAACCATTTGTACGTGTAAATAGAATCAATCATATTACGTTATCGTAGACAAAAAGAGATTAGTATCTAATAAAATTTAATAGATACTAATCTCTTTTATAGTCTAAGAAACTTTCATTTCAGACCCTTTGTATGATTTTCGGTACGATTTATCTGTTCCTTTAGTCGTTTCGAATTGCTCGCTTTGACTGTTTTATCCAGATTGGTAAGCGTTCTTTAAGTGTTTGAAACCCATATTTTTCTGTTTCTCTGATTTCATCTAATACTGATTGTTTTTCCTTCTTACGCTCATAATTTTTGAAGTAATCATTATCCTTTAATGATAGATTAAGCTTTCCTTCATCATCTATAGACAAAATTTTAGCTTTAACAATTTGGCCTTCTGATAGAAATTTCTTCAAATTATGAACGTAGTCATCCATAATTTCTGATATATGAATCAGTCCTTCAGTATGATTAGGGGTCTCAACAAACGCACCGTATGGTTGAATACCAGTTACACGCACCTTGATATGTTGGCCAATTTTGTAGTTATTCAACTTAATAACCCCTTATTTCGTTTACTTAACACTATTATCATAGCACAAATCGAAATGGTGGACTAATTAAAACATCAAATCATACGAATATTATTTTATAAATGAATAAGAATTCTACAAACTTGGATTTACAAATAAAATTAGCAACAAACTCCTATCTAAATCAATATGATATCCAGCTACTTTGTTTTCAATTTATTAACTATTTGAATAGCAATTCTCTTTAAAAACATAAAAAGCAACCTCAACTATTATCTTTAGAATACACATCTATTTAAAAACTGTGCTTTCTTGATAAATATATTGAGATTGCTCATCATGTTAGTTTATTTGTTTCGTTGGAATATATACTAATCCATTCATAAATTAGCTTTATCCGAGTTTAAAATGTTGGTAGTTAATTATGTTTAGCTATTATTCTTCAACATCAATAGATTCAATTACAACATCATGAAGTGGTTTGTCTTGTGGTCCCACTTTTGTATTTGCAATATCTTCTAAAGTAGTTTCACCATCAATGATTTGACCGAATACTGTATGTTTTTGATCTAACCATGGTGTACCACCCTTTTCGCCATATGCATCAACGATTGGTTGAGGCCAGCCACCATCTGCAAGTTGACTTAACATATTTTGAGGTACTTCTTTCATTTGAACAATGAAAAATTGTGAACCATTAGTATTAGGTCCTGAGTTAGCCATTGATAATGCGCCATATAAGTTAAATGCATTTAATGAAAATTCATCTTCAAAAGCACCGCCATAAATACTTTCGCCACCCATACCAGTAGCTGTTGGATCGCCACCTTGAATCATGAAGTCATTAATGACACGGTGGAATGTTATTCCATCATAATAACCATTTTTTGCATGTGTCACAAAATTTTCAACTGTTTTTGGTGCAATATTTGGAAATAATTTGAATGTCATGTCACCTTTATTTGTGTGCATAACCACTTTAATTTCACCTTGTTGTACTTCTTTGTTTAACTGTGGATAGTTAGCCATTTATATTCTCCATTCATGTTATGATACATATATATTAACATACTTTTAAGGGAGGAAAATAGCATGAAGCTATATCGATTTTCACACAAAACAGGTAGCTATGGTGTCACGATTGTTGAAGAAAATGGAGACGATGTCCTTGTTAAAGTTGAACAAGTTATCAAACACCCGAAACAAGGTGATTTACATAACCCTACTGAAACTGAAGGTGTATTTTTCCATGAACGCAAAGCATTAAGCCATTTTGAAAAACGCTATACGAAACGTTCACAATTACGCGACTTCAATGTTGATGTATTGCGCTATGAAGATTCACTTCAACAAGCAATTACAGATTTAGAAACTAAACTTAAAGCTCAGCAAACAAAACATGCTGAAATGTCTTTAGCTAGTTTAGCACGCTTAAAAGAAGATTATTCACTTCAATACAAAGAAAATTTTAAATAAAAAATGACGTGTTTCTTCTTATTTAAATACTTCTGAAAATAAAGCACAACAAGGAGTGTGTACGTTTTTCAGAACTATATCATTCATGTATAATGAATAACATAAATATTTTTTAAAGGAGGACAACATAGTGAGTTTGTTACATATTGCGGTGATATTACCGTTAATATTCGCACTCATTATTCCTATCCTGTATAGATTTTTTAAACGTATACATTTAGGATGGTTCGTATTACCTGTCCCTATCGTCATATTTATTTATATGCTTACATTAATTAAAACGACGATGTCAGGTAATACTGTAATGAAAACCTTAAATTGGATGCCTCATTTTGGTATGAACTTTGATTTATATCTTGATGGCTTAGGTTTACTCTTTAGTTTGCTTATTTCAGGAATCGGCAGTTTAGTAGTATTATATTCAATCGGCTACTTAAGTAAGTCAGAACAACTAGGGAATTTTTATTGTTATTTATTACTATTTATGGGTGCAATGTTAGGTGTCGTACTTTCAGATAATGTTATTATTCTATATTTATTCTGGGAGCTAACGTCATTTTCTAGTTTTTTACTTATTTCATTCTGGCGCGAACGACAAGCATCTATATATGGTGCTCAAAAATCGCTCATAATCACAGTATTTGGTGGTCTATCATTATTAGGTGGTATCATCTTACTCGCTATACCAACACAATCATTTAGCATTCAGTACATGATTCAACATGCTTCTGAAATTCAAAATAGCCCATTCTTCATTTTTGCGATGATTTTAATCATGATTGGTGCTTTTACAAAATCTGCTCAGTTTCCATTTTATATTTGGCTACCAGATGCAATGGAAGCACCTACACCAGTCAGTGCTTATCTTCATTCAGCAACAATGGTTAAAGCAGGGTTATATTTAATCGCTCGAATGACACCAATCTTCGCAGCATCGCAAGGTTGGGTATGGACTGTCACACTCGTTGGTTTAATTACATTATTCTGGGCTTCGCTAAACGCAACAAAACAACAAGACTTGAAAGGTATACTGGCATTTTCAACAGTATCCCAATTAGGTATGATTATGGCGATGCTTGGAATCGGTGCCATTAGTTATCACTATCAAGGCGATGATAGCAAAATATATGCTGCTGCATTTACGGCTGCAATATTCCATTTAATCAACCATGCAACATTTAAAGGTGCCCTATTTATGATTACAGGTGCAGTGGATCATTCTACTGGTACACGTGATGTTAAGAAATTAGGTGGCTTACTAACAATTATGCCTATTTCATTTACAATCACTGTTATTACAGCATTAAGTATGGCTGGTGTACCACCGTTCAATGGTTTCTTATCAAAAGAATCATTTTTAGAAACAACATTTACAGCAAGCCAAGCAAATTTATTCAGTGTTGATACATTAGGCTACCTATTCCCAATCATTGGTATAGTGGGCAGTGTCTTCACATTTGTATATTCAATTAAATTTATAATGCATATATTTTTCGGACAATATAAACCTGAACAATTACCTAAAAAAGCACACGAAGTATCAATATTAATGCTTTTATCACCAGCTATTTTAGCTACATTAGTAATTGTATTTGGTTTATTCCCTGGCATTTTAACTAATTCGATTATTGAACCAGCTACATCTTCGATTAATCATACGGTAATTGATGATGTTGAATTCCATATGTTCCATGGATTAACGCCTGCCTTTTTATCAACATTAGTGATTTATATTTTAGGTATCTTACTAATTGTGACATTTAGTTATTGGGTGAAATTGTTGCAACGACAACCTGGTAAACTAACATTCAATTATTGGTACAACAGAAGTGCAAATGTTATTCCAAACTACTCTGAAAAGATGACGAATAGCTATGTTACCGATTATTCACGTAATAATTTAGTTATCATTTTTGGTGCATTAATTTTATTAACATTTGTCACTATATTCTCAGTACCTTTCAACATTAATTTTAAAGACGTTAGTCCGATTAGAATTTTCGAAGTTTGTATCGTAATTTTATTATTAAGTGCTGCCTTTTTAATTCTTTTCGCTAAATCAAGATTATTTAGCATCATTATGTTAAGTGCAGTTGGATATGCTGTGTCTGTATTGTTTATATTCTTTAAAGCACCCGACTTAGCATTGACACAGTTTGTCGTTGAATCTATTTCAACAGCATTGTTCTTATTATGCTTCTACCACTTACCAAATTTAAATCGTTATAATGAAAAGCGCTCATTCCAGCTTACTAATGCTTTAATTGCTGGTGGTGTTGGTTTGTCCGTCATTATTATCGGTTTAATTGCATACGGAAATAGACATTTTGAATCGATATCTAAGTTTTATCAAGAGCACGTTTATGATTTAGCTCACGGTAAAAACATGGTAAACGTCATACTTGTTGATTTCCGTGGTATGGATACTTTATTCGAGTCATCTGTGCTTGGTATCGCAGGATTAGCTGTATATACAATGATTAAATTACGTAAAAAGCGTCAAACGCAAGGTAACGAGGTGAAAAATCATGAATAGACAACAAAATGATCTAATTTTGCAATTTGCTGCAGTTATTATCTTTTTCATGGTAATGGTCTTTGGTTTTTCACTTTTCTTAGCAGGACATTATACACCTGGTGGCGGTTTCGTCGGCGGATTATTATTCGCAAGTTCACTTGTTATCATTACGATTGCATTTGATATAGAAACAATGCGTAAAATTTTCCCATTAGATTTTAAAATCTTGATAGGTATCGGATTAGTTTTTTGTATTGCGACGCCTATCGCAAGTTGGTTTTTAGGCAAAAATTTCTTTACGCATGTCACATTTGATATACCGTTATTTATATTAGAACCTGTTCATATGACAACAGCAGTATTCTTTGATTTCGGTGTTTTATGTGCAGTAGTTGGTACTGTCATGACAATTATTATTTCGATTGGAGAGAACGAATAGTGGAAATTATTATGATTTTTGTTAGTGGTATTCTCACAGCAATTAGTGTCTATCTCGTTTTGTCTAAAAGTCTGATACGAATTGTTATGGGAACTACACTATTAACACATGCAGCAAATTTATTTTTAATAACTATGGGCGGACTTAAACATGGTACTGTTCCAATTTATGAAGCGAACGTAAAAAGCTATGTTGATCCTATCCCGCAAGCACTTATTTTAACAGCAATCGTTATCGCCTTTGCGACAACAGCCTTTTTCTTAGTATTAGCATTTAGAACATATAAAGAATTAGGCACAGATAACGTTGAGAGTATGAAAGGAGTTCCAGAAGATGATTGAAAGTAATATGCTTGTGTTAACGCTAGTTATTCCAGTAATTACAGCCATATTACTTGTCTTTATTGGAAAGCGTCCTATTATAAAGCGTTATGTCGCACTAGGCGGTACATTATTAACCTTGGTCGCGGCAATTATCAATTTAGCAAATGTTGTTAAACATGGACCAATACGCGTAGAGCTAGGTTCATGGAAAGCACCATACAGTATTGTCTTTGTATTAGACATATTCAGTGCCCTACTAATAATTACTAGTATTATTATTACAGCTATTGTGATTTTATATTCATACCAAACAATTGGTATTGAACGTGAAAGATATTATTATTATTTTTCAGTACTATTTATGTTAATAGGTATCATTGGTGCATTCACAACTGGTGACATTTTCAACCTATTCGTATTTTTCGAAGTATTTTTAATGTCATCTTATTTCTTATTAGTAATTGGTTCTACAAAAATTCAACTACAAGAAACAATAAAATATGTTCTTGTTAACGTTGTATCGTCATCCTTCTTCGTAATGGGTGTAGCGATTTTATATTCAGTAGTAGGAACATTGAATCTAGCAGATATAAGCAATAAATTAGCTAACCTTTCAGCGCATGACAGTGGCTTAGTCAATATCGTTTTCATACTATTTATCTTTGTTTTTGCTACAAAAGCTGGCGTATTCCCAATGTTTGTTTGGTTACCTAGTGCATACTATGCACCACCAATTCCAATCATTGCATTCTTTGGTGCTTTGTTAACAAAAGTTGGTGTTTATGCAATCGCTAGAACATTGAGCCTATTCTTTAGTGATAATGTAAGCTTTTCACATTATGTCATTTTATTCTTAGCACTATTAACGATCATCTTTGGTTGTGTCGGTGCTGTTGCATATGCCAACATTAAAAAAATCATCCTATACAATGTCATGATTGCTGTAGGTGTGATCTTAGTCGGCGTTGCAATGATGACAGAGTCAGGTATGATTGGGGCTATTTACTATACATTGCACGACATGTTAGTAAAACTTGCATTATTCTTGCTTATCGGAATTATGATTAAAATTACAGGCACTGCTGATTTAAGACAATTTGGTGGCTTAATTAAACGATATCCTGTACTTGGTTGGTCATTCTTTATCGCAGCATTAAGTTTAGCTGGCATTCCCCCACTCAGTGGCTTTTATGGAAAATTTTTTATTGTCCAATCAACATTTGAAAGAGGATTTTATTTAAGTGGTGTCATCGTCTTATTATCAAGTTTAGTCGTATTATATTCTGTCATTCGCATATTCCTACAAGGCTTTTTCGGTCAACCAAAAGGATATGATCTTAATAACAAAGTCGACGTCAAATATTTAACTACGATTGCAATCGTTGCAGTTGTGATAACTGTTTTATATGGATTGTCAGCAGATTACTTATATCCAATGGTAAAAGCTGGTGCAGAAACATTCTACAATCCATCAACCTACGTTAAAGCTGTATTAGGAGGTAAATAACATGGCTGTACAATTAGTATTAAACTTTATTATCGCAGTGTTTTGGTTGTTTGTGACAAATAGTTACACAACAAATAACTTTGTGTTAGGTTTCATCTTTGGCCTAGTTCTTGTTTACCTCTTACACAGAGTGTTACCAGGTAGATTTTATGTCATCACGCTATATCGTATTATTAAATTAGTTATTATTTTCTTAATCGAACTGATTAAAGCTAATTTTGATGTTTTGAAAATTATTATTAAACCTTCGATTAAAAATGAACCAGGATTCTTTGTTTATCACACAGATTTAAAAAAAGATTGGCAAATTGTCTTGCTGTCTAATTTAATTACATTAACACCTGGTACTGTAGTGCTTGGTGTAAGTGACGATCGTACAAAAATTTATATTCATGCCATAGATTTTTCAACTAAAGAGCAAGAAGTAGAAAGTATTAAAACATCATTAGAGAAAATTGTAAGAGAGGTGGGCGAAATATAATGAATCATAATGTTATTATCGTTATTGCATTAATCATAGTTGTCATTTCTATGTTAGCTATGCTCATTCGCGTTGTGCTAGGCCCATCACTTGCCGATCGTGTTGTCGCATTAGATGCGATTGGTCTTCAATTAATGGCAGTTATAGCATTATTCAGTATTTTATTAAATATTAAATACATGATTGTCGTTATTATGATGATTGGTATATTAGCTTTTTTAGGTACTGCAGTATTCTCTAAATTTATGGACAAAGGTAAGGTGATTGAACATGATCAAAATCATACTGATTAGTCTTGCACTTATCTTTGTTATCATCGGTGCTTTAATTAGCGCCCTGGCAGCTATAGGATTATTGAGACTTGAAGATGTATATTCACGTGCACATGCTGCCGGAAAAGCATCAACATTAGGTGCAATGTCATTACTATTTGGTACGTTTTTATATTTTATTGCTACTCAAGGTTTTGTAAATATGCAATTAATCGTTGCGATTATCTTTGTATTAATTACAGGTCCTCTTTCAAGTCATATGATTATGAAAGCAGCATATAATATTAAAACGCCTTATACTAAAAAGACTAAAGTCGATGAAATTTCAGAAGACTTAAAAGACACAAAATTGTAGATTATATAACAAAATCATGAATATAAATCAACAACAAACAGCAGTAAGATGATTCCAAATTAGGAATGATTTTACTGCTGTTTTCTTTTGACATTGTTACCTCTTTTTCAATGGTTTTTTCTTTGACTACAGCTTCGCCCTATCTACATATATCTCTTTAATTTAATTGCCTTTCATGTCGTTATGTATTATGATAATAATAATTATAAATCGTAACGATTACGCTTTAAAAAGAGAGAGGTTTTATTATGCATTGGACAATTATCGGCGGTGGCATACAGGGAACTGCAATCGCACAAAAACTATTATCAAGCGGATTAACAACAGACCGATTAACAATCATTGACCCACACGAAACTTTTTGCCAAAGGTTTAACTCATTTACAAATCGAATAGAAATGCCTTATTTAAGATCACCGATTGTACATCACGTACATCCACAACCGTTCCATCTAAAACAATTCGCTAAACAGCACCAATATACAAATGCTTTTTATGGTCCTTATCAACGACCTGAATTGACAATGTTTATGGATCATATTGCACATGCTTCTAAACAATATCAATTAGAGGATTGCTTGGTTCAAGGTTTAGTTCAAACTTTAGATAAACAAGAAGACAAATGGCATATCAAGTTAGAAGATGGACAAATTATCACTACAGATTGCGTCGTTATTGCAATAGGTAGTACAAATATTCCGTTTATGCCTGACATTTTAAAAGACAAACAGAATGTAAATCATATCTTCGAGAAAGAACATGATCAAGTAGTATATGATAAGACCGATCATATCGTTGGTAGTGGCATTACGGCTGCACATCTTGCACTTAAATTGTTAAATCATGATAACGATAAAAAGATTCATTTATGGCTAAATAAAGATATTGAAATACATGACTTTGATGCTGATCCTGGTTGGTTAGGTCCGAAGAATATGTCTACATTTTTAAGTACTAAAAGCATGCCTGAAAGAAATGCCATTGTACAACGTGAACGTCATAAAGGATCAATGCCTCACGAACTGTACTTACGCCTTAAAAAACATATTAAAAATGGTCGTATAAATGTGCATAAAACACCTATCACTCAAATTAGTGATGGTTTAATTAACACTGAAAATAATTCTGTTCCATATCAACAGATTATGGTTGCAACTGGTTTTGAACAAGATTTTATGTCACAACCACTTATTAAGCAATTAATACAAAATTATGATGCACCTATCAACGAATGTAATTACCCTGTTATTTCCGAAAAATTAGAATGGATACCAAATCTATTTGTCGCAGGATGCTTTGCAGACTTAGAATTAGGACCATTTGGTAGAAATGTTATGGGTGGCCGTAAAGCTGCCGAACGCATTGAACAAGCATTTCTAAAATTACAACAATATAGCGCATAAAAAAACTGCTAGCCGTAGTTATGAATATCTCATAACATTTCAGCTAGCAGTTCTTTTATTTTAAAGGCTTAATAGCAACTGTACCACGCATAACTGTAATTAATTGTTCTTTGTCATTCTTAATTTTTATATCCCATACATGTGTCGACTTACCTTGATGAATAATTTCAGCTGTCGCAGTAACATGACCATCTTTAGCAGAATGAATATGATTGGCATTCATCTCTAAACCTAATGGAATAAATTTGGTTGTATCAATTAGATTAGCAGATCCTAATGAACATGCTGTTTCACCTAAAGCAATCGAAGCACCACCATGTAAATATCCAAATGGTTGTTTTACTTTATCAGTAACAGGCATAGAAATAACAACTAAACCATCTTCCTGGTGATCTATTGACATCTCAAATGTCTCTAATAAATGAGTCATATTTTCACCTCTTTATGCTTATAGTACCATAGCAGCAATAGTACCGAAAATCATTAAAGGAATATTATAAAACAAGAAGTTTGGTACACATGTATCGCGTATATGATCATGTTGGCCATCAACATTTAATCCCGCAGTTGGTCCTAATGTTGAATCACTTGCAGGTGAACCTGAGTCACCTAATGCACTCGCTGTTCCAATCAATGCGATTAATGCCATTGTATCTAGTCCAATTGACGCTCCAAAAGGAATGAATAATGATGCGATAATAGGAATTGTTGCAAATGATGATCCAATACCTAAAGTGACAATTAAACCTATCACATACATCATGATAATGCTAAATAATTTATTATCACCAGTAATACTTGTTAAAGTTTTAACTAATTCATCTATATCACCAGTAGCATTCATTACACCAGCAAATCCATTTGCTGTTAAAATAACTACACCAATATAAGCCATAATTTTAATACCTTCAACAAACTTAGCATCTAATTCATACCAATTATATGCACGTGAAATAAAGAATACGAGTACCCCTGCCAGTGCACCAAAAATCATTGAATCTGTAAATGTTTGTACTAAAAATGTAGCTAGTATTGCTACAATTGTTACTATTAAGATATATGGTTTTAACTCTGTAACATTGTCACTATCTGAAATTTTACGTGTTTCATATTCACGTGGTTTACGATATACATATAAACCGATAAGTAAGCCAACAATATACCCCATTGAAGGAATAAGCATTGCTTTCCAAATCATATTAAACTCAATTGGGTGATTCGCCTTTGCAAAGCCACTTTGAATAATTTGCTGGAAAATTTGACCGAATCCATATGGTAATAACACATACGGGAAACATAAACCAAAACCGATAATCAAACCGATTAAACGTCTATCTATTTTTAAGTCATTAAACAGACTTAACAATGGTGGGATGACAATTGGAATGAATGCAATATGTACAGGAATTAAGTTTTGACTCATGATACTCATAGCTAATAATGCAATGATTATTGTCACTTTGACTTTAACTCTTGACCATCGACTATTTTCAGCGTGAATTGCATTTATAATTTTTCCTACTAAATAGTCTGTGATACCACTGTATGAAATTAATGCTGCAAATCCACCTAATAAAGCATAGCTTAATGCTACCTCAGCACCATCGACTATATTTTTCCCAAATACATTTATAACTTTTTCAATGCTCATGCCTGAAATTAAGCCACCAACTAGCGCACTGATAAATAAGCTTATAACTACGTTTAATCGACATAAACATAGCACAATCATTAAAATTACTGCTATTACTACTGCATTTATCATATGACAACCATCCTTTATCACTCTATCGAACTAAAGCGTTTATAGACTACATAGTATCAGTAGCTTTAACACCTGTCAATAGCAAACTATACCAATAATCTTTATTTTTTAGTTAATTGTCTTTCTTAAAATAATTTTAGCTTTCATTAAATTAAACAATTTTACAAGCTTGGAACACCAATCAAAATCCTAAGTTCTAAAATGCAATATTAGTAGTCGTTGACTGAATGAACATATGCTTATAATATTTTTTTGCAATGCTAGTCAAGTTGATTTATGCTCACAAGGATATGCGATTTATATTTTCTTACAACAATGAAAATGCCTGATACAATGCGATCCTTTATACTTTCAAGAGTTAAATTAGAAATGTATATCAAGACACAAGTTGTATCAGGCAAATAATTAAATTATTGTTGTTTTAACCATTGTACTATCGTCGGAATCATAAATCCTGTTGGCCCTTTTGGACCATTATATGAAGCTTTATTAGTCGTTGCTGGACCTGCAATATCGAAATGAATGTGAGGTGTTTGACCACTAAAATGTGTTACAAAACTTGCCGCAAATAGCGCTTTACCTTGTCCATTCGTATGGTTAACTAAATCAGCGATATCACTGTGTTTAATACTTGCACGTTCGGTTGCAGTAATCGGTAATTCAAATACCATTTCATCGACTTCAGAACTTATTTGTAATATATCGTTTAATATCACTTTACTATTCGATTCAAATGCAGCAGCTTTATCATCGCCTAGTGCAACAATTGCTGCACCCGTTAATGTAGCAAAGTCCATAATCACACTAGGCTGATATTGATTTGCATAAAACACAGCATCTGCAAGGACTAATCTACCTTCAGCGTCTGTATTCATTACTTCTACAGTTTCACCACTTAATGCTGTAAATACATCATCTGGCTTCATTGATGCTTCATTTATCATATTTTCAGCACACGCAAGCACTCCGACAATATTTACAGGCAGTTGTAAACGACTAGCCGCTTCAATGATACCAACGACATTCGCAGCGCCACACATGTCAAACTTCATTGTAGCCATGCCATTCTTCGTTTTAATACTATAACCACCAGAATCATACGTTATACCTTTACCAACTAAGGCAATTGGTGCTTCATCTTTGTCTTTGCCATTATATGTGATGGTTACTAATCTCGGTTTATGCTTACTACCTTTACCTACTGCTTGTAAAAGTCCGAATCCTTCAGAAACTAAAGTGTCATAATCTTTAACATCTACTTTGACCTTTGTATTTTTAAAATGATTAACAATATCTTCTGCAAATGTTTGTGGTGTTAATACATTCGGTGGCATATTACTAAAGTCTCTTGCCAAATTAATGGATTGGCCAATACTGATACCCTCATGAATAAAATCTAATTCAATTAATGATTCACTAATAAGGTTTAAATTCGTCTTAAACGGTGCCTTCTTACTTGATTTATAATGATCGAATTCATATGTTGCACGCTCACTTTGAATACCGCATGCCATTAATACATCTGATAACTGATCATATTTTGAAATAAATGAATCCATAAGTAAATACGTATCTTCAATGTGTTCTGACTTTATGTATTGGAAAAGATGTCCCCATATTTTCAACATATCTTGATAACTACGTGTCTTTAAGTTTCCTAAACCAACTGTAATTAAACGATATGTTTGATCTTGTACATCAAATGCAGTTGTATAAATCTTCCCAACTTTACTACCAATAATATGTTGATGTTTTAGTCTTTCAAGTGATTCTGTAATATCGATATGATTAAAACTAATGCGCTCTAACTGATTTAAATGTTCTGGTATACCAATAATCAATGTATTTATTTCGTTGCTTAGTGTGTTATTTAATTTAAAATTCATAATGTACCTCCTTAGATTTGATATGTTACTCACTTCAAATTGTACAACAATAAAGCCCTTCAGTGACACTGAAGGACTTTATAAATGAATAATTTAATTTTATGTGTTTAGCTGAAACTTTATTTAAAGCCTAGAATTTACCTTTTTTGAATGCTAAACCGATACCACCGATTTTGAATACCGCACGTGTATCAATCACTTTTTTCATGAATGCTGCTTTTTTACCAGCGATAGGTTTATCAAATACCATACCTACACCGTCATGTGAACCTAAAGAACAAACAGTTCCACGATCAACGTATTCGAATTCTTCAGTTGATTCACCGTTTAAGATGCGTTTAATGTTTTTAGCAACACTTTCACCTTGTTGCATTGCAATTTGTGCTGTAGTTGGTAATGGACGTTCTTCTCCAGCTGGGATAAACGCTGAACAGTCACCAATAACAAAAATGTTGTCGTAACCATTGATTGTTAAATCTTGCTTTGTAACGATACGTCCACGTTTAACGCCTTCAAATGATTCTTCCATTAATTTACTACCACGTACACCAGCTGCCCATACTGAAGTACCTGCATTTAATTGTTGTTTTTCACCATCTACTTCAACTACAAAACCTTTTTCGTTACAAGCAACGATTGGTGTAGCAATTTTAAATTCAACACCGCGGTCTTCTAAGTAGCTAACTGCGTGGTTAACTAATTCTTCTGAGAACATTGGTAACATTTTAGGTGCTGCTTCAACACAAGTGATTTTAACTTTATTTTGATCCACACCATATTTGCTACATAATTCAGGAATTCTGTCTGTTAATTCACCTAAGAATTCAACACCAGTGAATCCAGCACCACCAACTAAGATAGATAAATCGTTATCATCTTTTTCTTTTGATGCTGCATAGTTAGCAAATTTGTCTTCGATATGACGTGATAATTCACGTGCTGTGATAACATTTTCAATTTGGAAAGCATGA
The DNA here is from genome assembly GCF_017151825.1 of Staphylococcus sp. EG-SA-18. Classification (NCBI taxonomy): domain Bacteria; kingdom Bacillati; phylum Bacillota; class Bacilli; order Caryophanales; family Staphylococcaceae; genus Staphylococcus; species Staphylococcus sp. EG-SA-18. Next base: position 38,171 of record NZ_JACYVY010000044.1, on the reverse strand, counting down.
TCTTTCATACCTTCGATGCCGAATGTTTCACTAACGAAACCTAATGCTACTACTAAAATATCAAAGTCATAAATACCTTGATTTGTTTCTACCTTTTTAGCATCACGGTCAATTTTTGTTACTTCTGCTTGAACAAAGTTCACTTTGTCTTTCTTCAAGACACTTTCCACAGGATATAATACATCTTCATAGTTTAGTGTACCTGCTGATGCTTCATGTAACCATGTTGCTTCATAGTGATATTCATTTTTATTAATAAGCGTAATTTCTGCTTCTTCTGTTGATATCGCTTTTTGCAATTTAGTTACAGTTTGTAAACCTGCATAACCAGCACCAAGTACAAGTACTTTTTTACGATCTTGAGCCATTTAATTTCACCTAAGCTTTCATATTTTTTTAACCAAATGCTGATAATTACTAGTAACAACTGGTCATTACTACTTTTACCACAATGTATACTAGTTTATCATCATTTTGTTATTTAAGTCTTTTAAATTATGTAAAAACCTGTGATGTTCACAAAAAAGACATTTTTAATCCAATACTAATTCTATAGCTTTTATGTTATATTTTCAAGCAAGATTCAGTCAGATTGTGAAAAAATTAATTAATTTTTTCGTAGCCTGATTTCGATTAAAAATGTATCCGCTATCACGATCATTTAAAATACTATTTATAGTCAGATTCTTAATTTTCAATAAGCTTTTTAATAAAACAAAATATCTTTACGCAAAAATAGGACATAATCAAATATGTCCTTAATCGTTATTGATATCAATTTGTATCCCAAAAATTGGGTTAACCATTAAAAAGTTATTTTATTAGCAATTTTCAGGATTACCTGCAACTTTTGCAGTTCTAAATGAACTACCACAGCCACATGAAGCAATTGCATTAGGATTGTCGATTTGGAAACCGCCACCCATTAATGATTGCTTAAAATCAATAGTCGTACCATTTAATACGGGTGCATCTTTTTTGTCTACTAATACTTTTAATCCAAAGTATTCTAAGACTTCATCATTTTCACCAGGCGCTTCTTCTGCACCCATACCGTATGTTAAACCAGTGCACCCGCCACCATTCACTTTAATTTTTAAATAGCCATCTGGCATTTCATTTGCTTTAAGCATATCTTTTACTTCGTAAGCAGCTGCTTCTGTTAATATAACTGTTGGCATGATAACTCCTCCTTAAAAAATCCAAGTTTCTTTTATATGTGCATATATATTTTGTAATAATTCTTCCGGCGAATCACCTTCAACAATATCACCATTTACTAAAGCATACAACCCGGCTGAACATATACCACAATGTGTCAGGCAACCATACTCTAACACATCGACATCTGGGTCATTTTCCAGTTGATTAAAAACATAATCTCCACCTTTTGCCATGTTAGAGAGACAAAATTCTACGATCGGATTCATACTTCACCTTCTTATTTCATTTGTTACAATATTATAGCATTTTAAAACTGGTATTTTAACATGATGTGCTCAATTAGCAACAACTGATGTTTCTTATCCCAGTTATGTAATAGTGCCTTAGTTAGTACAAATATTTATTTGTAGTCATTTTCAAAAAAATATATAATAAGCATATAAATACATATTTACTTTTTTAGGGGTTATTGATGAATCAAAGACACTTGCATTTTATAACTGTTCATTAACAAATATATCTATGCACTTTGATCTTTTCAAAATTAAAGTAAATATTAACATATAAAAGGGGTACTTCATTATGAAAAACTTAGTTTTGTTAGGCGGCGGATATGGTAATATGCGTATCATGTCACGCATTTTAACTACTTCTTTACCACAAGATTATACAGTCACATTAGTTGATCGTATGCCATTTCATGGATTGAAACCAGAATTTTATGCTTTAGCTGCGGGCACGAAATCAGATAAAGATGTTCGTATGAAATTCCCTAATCATCCACAAGTGAATACAGTTTATGGTGAAATTAACGACATAGATTTAGATGCTCAAATTGTCTCAGTCGGTAATTCTAAAATTGATTATGATGAGCTAATCATTGGTTTAGGATGTGAAGATAAATATCATAACGTTCCAGGAGCCGAAGAATATACACATAGTATTCAAACACTCTCAAAGGCTCGGGATACTTTCCATAGTATTAGTGAACTACCAGAAGGTGCTAAAGTCGGTATCGTTGGTGCTGGATTAAGCGGCATAGAACTTGCCAGCGAATTAAGAGAAAGTAGATCAGACTTGGAAATATATCTTTATGACCGTGGGCCGCGAATTTTAAGAAATTTTCCAGAAAAATTAAGTAAGTATGTTGCGAAATGGTTCGCCAAAAATAATGTTACCGTTGTTCCAAATTCAAATATTAATAAAGTTGAACCTGGTAAAATATATAACTGTGATGAACCTAAAGATATTGATTTAGTTGTATGGACAGCAGGAATTCAACCTGTTGAAGTTGTTCGTAACTTGCCGATTGATATAAATAGTAATGGACGCGTGATAGTTAACCAGTATCATCAAGTACCAACATATCGTAACGTCTATGTAGTTGGTGATTGTGCTGATTTACCACATGCGCCAAGTGCTCAGTTAGCCGAAGTTCAAGGTGATCAAATTGCCGATGTGCTTAAAAAGCAATGGCTAAATGAACCATTACCTGACAAAATGCCGGAACTAAAGGTACAAGGTATCGTTGGGTCATTAGGAGATAAGCAAGGTTTTGCATATATCATGGACCGCACTGTAACAGGACGACTCGCTTCTATTTTAAAATCCGGCGTACTTTGGTTATATAAATATCATAATGGTTAAAATTAAAAAGCAATGTCAGTTCACACTATTACTGACATTGCTTTTAGTTATGTGTATATTATTCATTCACAAGCTTTTGGTCTATAAATCGAGTGATTTGCTTTGTTTGTATATAACCATCTGCTACATATTCATCGTTCATTGTAATTAATGGATAAAATAGTTCATCTTGTTCTATTCTTTCAATAAATTGTAAATCATGATCTGTTAAGTTGTCATTATCTTTTGTAATATCTATATACGTATATTTAAATGATATATTTGGGTATTTTCTTTTTAATAGCGGCTGTAGCCAGTCATAAATATCTTTCGATGTTGGCGCATTAACGCAACTTGCACATATAACATCTGCCCCATATACTACCACACTCACGTGCTCCATATATTTATCCCCCATTGGTTTGATAGATTTTTATTACACTATCTATTATAATATACTAATAAAGATTATCAAATTCATCTCTCGAAAGGAGACTTGCCTGATGCCTACTGAAGATACAACGATGTTTGATCAAGTAGCAGAAGTTATTGAACGTCTTCGTCCATTTTTATTACGTGATGGTGGCGACTGCTCATTGATTGACGTGGAAGACGGTATTGTTAAATTACAATTACATGGTGCATGTGGTACATGCCCAAGTTCTACAATCACTCTTAAAGCTGGTATTGAGCGTGCATTACACGAAGAAGTGCCTGGTGTAATAGAAGTAGAACAAGTATTCTAATATAAAGATATTAAGTTAACAGAACATATTATGAATAACAACAAAGACAGGAATACTGAATTATTTATAATCAGTTATTACCTGTCTTTTTTCGCTGTCAAATTGGACTGATGGGAAAGTTATTTTATACTATTTATCTGATTAATTATTTTATTATTGCCACATATCCAAGCACATATTACTATTCTATTCTATGAAATTTAAAATATAAAAATAGCACATACGCTCAATCAAAATCGTTGAGTTATGTGCTATTTGTATTTTAATTTTTAGGTTTATCTACTTCAGGTTGTGGTTCACCTTTCATATGTTTCGCAATTTGCTCATCCATATAAACCCAACCTTTCCAACCGATGTGTACGGCATCACTGATAACATATTTTTCATAATCTTTATCAGTCATATCGTAAATTTTACCACCATTATCTACAACAGTAGAATGGATTTTTTTATAAACTGCTTGACGACGTTCTTTATCGATACCAATGTGGTCATACCATACACCGTTTGATGGAATACTTACATATTGAACATCTGCACCAGCAGCACGCATTGTTTTTACAAGTAATTCTAAATCTTGGAATTCTGGAGAATTAACATTGAATTCGTAGTCACGTCTAACTTTACGCTTACTTTCTTGAATTAATTTCCAGTATTGATCTCTAATACCAAATTTATTCGATGTAGTATCAGCTTTACCAATTTCAACTGCTTTTTGTTTCATCTCATCCCAAGAAGCGTCTGGTTTTGTAGCAGGTTTAACATGTTCTAATGGAGATTTATCCATTGCAAACAATGATTTAATCGCTTCTATTTTAATCAATTGATTCTCTTTAAAACCAGAAATATAACTATCTTTAGTTTCTTTAGGGTTTTTAGCATAAGATTTCAAGTATTCTTTATTGTGTACATGTGGAAACTGTAATAAACGTTGTGCATAACGACGTTTTAATTCAGTAGACATGTTTTTCTGCTGGAACATTTGATTAATTTGAGTTTGAGACATACGAGCATCAAAGTTTTGATTCGTTAAACCATGGTTTGTAAACCATTGTGGTGAAATAATAAATGTTAATTTCTTACCTTTTAATTTATCATACTGTGATGCAAGTTCAACTGCGTTAATTAAGTCTGTAGAACCACCAGCACCTAATAAGAATGCTTTTTTGTTGGCGTTATGCTTATTTAATGCAATTGCAGGATTAAATGGGTCATCTTTACCTAATTCACTAGAGCCGTATATAGGATAATACTTGTTTGATTCGTATAACTTATCTTGAATGAGTGTGCCTTTTAGTACTTGATCTGTCAATGAAGTTCTATTATCTTCTACAGTCTTTTCATTTACTAATCCTGTAAACCAACTAGCAGGTAATAATAGAAAGACAATGAATACCGCTCCACTAATTAAAATGGGTAAAAAAGGTTTTAATTTCATCGTAACTCTTCTAATGCTTCAACGATTTTATTTGGTGTTGCCCACTCATCTCTATCAAAGTCCATAATAGATACTTCGATATCAAGTTTATTTTGAATCTCTAATAATAATCCAACTGTTTGGAAAGAATCAATAATACCTTCTTCAAAAATTTCTACGTCTGGATTTTCTTTTACAATATCATTTTCTGCTACTTCTGCTAATAAATTTAATACTTGTTCTCTAAATTCCATAATTAAATTCTCCTTTATTATATAAGTTTACCTGAGAAGATTAAAAAGCCAAATGTTACAAAGTGGAATGTAATCACAATGCTAAGTGCTGTTGTGAAACCATTTTGCCAACGTGGCGGATGTTTCTTACGCCAACGTTCATAATAGCCATAACCTATAAACAATGCTGCATGGTATAAACCATAAACAATGTAATACACTTCGATACCATGCCAAATTCCCATTATGAAGAAGTTGATTAAGAATGCCACGTTAGACATTGCAAATTGACTCTTCAATAATTTTTTACGAGACATGTAGAATAAAGATCTCATGTAAATACAATCTCTGAACCAGAATGATAATGTCATATGCCATCTATTCCAGAAATCTTTAATATTTTTCGCTTTGAAAGGTTTATCGAAGTTTGGTGGTGTTTTAATACCGAATAAATAACTAAATGCTATCGCAAATAAACTATAACCTGCAAAGTCAAAGAATAAATATAAGCTGTATGCGTACATATATAACCACAAATTGACAAAGCCATGTAAGTCTAATTGTAACGGCATGATTGCATATGTGTTAATAAAGTAAGCAACAATATATTTATACAAGAAACCAAGCATAATCATGTGAATTGCTTTTAATACTAATTCACGATATTCATTGCCTGTTGGTACTTTTTTATCGTCTTTAACGAAACGTTTGTAACGATCGATTGGTCCAGATGAAATCGTTGGGAAGAATGAAATAAATTGAATTAATTTCCATACTTTAATTTCTTTGATAGAACCATCACGAATTTCCATAATTAACTGCACACTTTTGAATGTAACATAAGAAATTCCTAAGAAACCAACAAATTCAATTAATTTACTTTCATGGAAGTGAATCTGATGTCCACCTAACCATGTACTTTGTAACACTTTCACAAGTGCTAATGGCAATATTGATAAAACCATTACAGTTACAAATTTTGAAAATGAATTATTTTTTGGTTTTGAATGATAATAAAACATTATCAATAAAACTTGCCATACGACGTAAATAATAAAACTAATTAATTGAACACTTAAATACTTTTGGTCAAACAGATTATGTTTATCAGAAGAAAAGATTAACACAATCATAAATGCTGTAACTACGCCATTATAAATGTAACTTCGCTTACCTAAAAATCCAAGTATAATGACTGGTAATAATGTAATTAAAGCAATTAAGAAGAATGTAAAATCACCATATGGAATCATCCGTTAATTACCTCTGCAATTTTCTTTCTGTCAATTTTACCATTTGAAGTCAATGGCAATTGTTCCATCCATTCAAACTTTCTAGGAATCATATACTCTGGTAAGCGTGATTTCAAGTCATTTTTAATATTTTTAGTCATTTCTGCATTGTCCGTAACTTCAGTCGTTGGCACAATTGCACCAATTAAATGAATAACTTTATCATTTTTATATACAGGTACAACAATCGCTTCTTTTACGAACTCAGACTGGCGTAATTGTGTTTCAATTTCTTCTAATTCCATTCTGTAGCCATTCAATTTGATTTGGAAATCAATACGACCTTGAATGAACCATTGACCATTTTCAAACTTCGCTTTATCACCAGTGTGATATGTACGAATACCGTCATCGAAATTAAATACTTCAGCTGTTTTTTGGTCATTTTTTAAGTATCCTAAACTTACACTTTGACCTTCGATAACAAGTTCACCTTCATCTGTAGTAGATAATCTTGCGCCTGGTCTTTCAACGCCAACAGGTAATGTCGGATATTGATCTAAGATTTCTTGTGTAATTTGAATACTTGTAACTGCTACCGTAGCTTCAGTTGGACCATATGTGTTGTAAATCGTCGCACTTGGGAAACGGTTTACTAACGCTTTTGCTGCTCTGTGAGGTAGAATTTCACCACAGAAGAAGAATTCGTTAAGACTACCATATTGTTCTTCATTAAGCGTTGGTAATAATAAACACATTTCCATAAATGATGGTGTTGATACCCAAATGTTAATCGGTGTTGCTGTTAGCATTTCATTTAATAATTTAGGTTTATTAATCATGTTTTTATCTACAAGATTTAATGTACCGCCTGATGCTAAACATGGATAAATAGCCATTACAGATAAATCAAATGAAAATGGCGCTTGGTTAAGCCATTGTTGTTCATTTCCTGATTTATTAAGTTCTAACATCCACTCAGTAAATTGAACTAAACTTGCATATTCAATTTGAACACCTTTAGGTTCCCCAGTAGAACCAGATGTAAAGATTGTGTATACTGTGTCGTTATCTTTAATCTGACTATCAAAAATTACTGGGTCTTGAGATGTTTTAATATCTTCTATTGTAAATACTTCGCCTTCTAAACTTTCAAATGATTCATCAGTCGTATTAAATACAAACTCTGGTTGAACCTTGTTAATAATCATTTTAATACGGTCTTCAGGAATTGAAGTGTCTACAGGTACATATCCACATCCTGCTTTAATGGCACCAATCATCCCAACAATCATATATGGTGACATGTGACCGAATAAAATCATCGGTTTCTTACTACCTTGTAATCGATGTGCTAATTTACTAGACTCATCCATTAACTGTTGATAAGTTAATTCATCAGTTGTGTGTCTAACAGCAATGCTTTGTGGATTTGCATCCGCAAACGCTTGCAGCTTGTTAATAATATCTGTCATATTAAGTCTCCCTCATTAGAACTCATTATAAATGAAGTTATTGTGTGTGTCGCCACTGCCATAAATTAAATATAAAGTAATAAATATTGCCAAATACAATAGTGTTAATAAATATGGTTTGAATGCTTCAACATATTTATTAGGTGGCTGTTTACTTTTAGATTTCATATTGCACCTCTTAAAGTTCTTAGTAAAAACGCCTTTATAAAGACCGTTCAATATAAAATACGTTTTAAAATTTGTTTTTTACAATTCATTATATCGATATTCATAATGAAATTCAATTTTAATTTTATAGATTCAACATAGTAATTGGTTGTCATCACTCAATTATTGTAAATGATACACTTTGTTGAGAACATCATTCATTTTAAAGGTTATTTAAACAATAAACAATTACAGTCTATATAACAATTTTGTTATATACGTCAAAATCAAATAAACTCATCACATTAATATGACGAGTTTATAATGTTATTGAATTATCATCAGCGCAAATATATACATTCGCAAGTCAAGCATAACATATTTAACAATTGCTTTGCTTGTTTTACCAATGATTAAAAACCATACTTATTTTCAATTTACTGGAGTATGTGGTACCTGATTTGTCATAACCGCTTCTATATTATTAATACATAATTGAATCATATTGTCCCGTGTTGTTACTGATGCGCTACCAATGTGTGGTGTAATCAGAACATTATCACGTCCCATTAATGGATGTGTATGATCAATCGGTTCATTTGCTAATACATCTAAACCACATGCTAAAATTTCTTTATTGTCTAGTGCATCGATTAATGCTGTTTCATCTACAATTTGTCCTCTACCGATATTAATAAAAATTGCATCATTTTTCATTTGTTCAAATGCTTCAGCATTAAATTTATGATGTGTTTCTTTTGTAAGTGGCGCTGTACAGATGATAAAATCACTTTCTGCTAACAACGTTTCAAAAGAAACATATGTTGCATTAAAGTCCGCCTCTGCATCTTTATGTCTTGATTGATTATGATAAAGAATATTAGTATTAAACCCTTGCAACCTTCTTGCAAAAGCTTTACCAATATCTCCCATACCATATATTCCAATAGTTGAATTGAAGACATCTTTACCTGACAATAAATAAGGACCCCAGCTTTGCCATGCATCTGCTTCTACATATTTTTCAGCTTCTACAATACGGCGTGCTATAGCAAGCATTAATGTAAATCCTAATTCTGCAGTTGTTTCAGTAAGTACATTTGGTGTATTCGTGACAACCACGTTATTCGCTGTTGCACTTTCAACATCGATGTTGTCATATCCTACAGCCATATTCGCAATTACTTTTAAATTTGGTGATTGCGCTAAAATTTCTGCATCGATCTGTTCACTTAATGTAATAAAACAAGCATCTGCGTCACGAAGTGCTGTCACAAATTGATCTTTAGGCATAGGCACTAATGATTTTTGCCACATAACAACGTCACCAAGTTTACTTAATTGTTGATAAAATTTATCTGGAATTTTCCTCGAAACAACTATTTTTACCAAATCAATTCACCTACTTTATAAAATGACTATATCTATTTTTCTAATTCAGCTATTGCTTCATTTAAATCTTTAAAAGAATACGTTGGTGGCACATTTTTATTTTGCACATCTTCTAACGTAGATACACCTGTTTGTACATGAATCGTATCCATACCTACGTTAATACCAGACATAATATCGGTATCGTACAGATCGCCTACCATAGCAACTTCGGATTTATCTAATCCTAAAATTTCTAATGCTTTAACCATAATAATCGGTTCTGGTTTACCAATAAATTGTGGCGATACACCTGTCGATACACTTACAACACTTGTAATAGCACCATTACCAGGTAATAAACCACGCTCTTTAGGAATTGATACATCAGGATTTGTAGAAATAAATGTTGCACCATTTCTTACACCTAACGTTGCAATCGCAAGCTTTTCATATGTAACTTGTTCGTCAAGTCCAATAACTACATAATCAACATGCTCGTCATTTTTAATGACAAGTCCCGCTTCGGTTAACGCAGTATTTAAACCACTCCCACCTAACATATATACTGATGCTCCTGGTGATTGTTCTGAAATATAATCAGCAGTGGCTAACGCTGACGTTACAACCTCTTCTGGTTTAGCATCAATGTGCATTTCACGTAATTTTTCAGTTACTTGCTCAGGTGTTTTTGTTGAATTATTAGTTACGTATAAATGAGGAATGCCTTTTACATTTAAATAATCGATGAATTGTTTTGCTCCATCAATCTCATCTGTTCCCATATACATTGTGCCATCTAAATCGATTAAATACGCTTTATACTGTTTCATTATTGATTTTCTCCTTTACCAAAAGCTGTTACTGGTACATTTTCTTGATGTAAAAATGTCGTTACTTCTGTAATAAATTGTTTGTAATAAGGTAATGCGTCATCAAACATTGGCATGATAATCTTAATATCTAAGGCTGTGTAATCATATGTAAATTGTTTACGAATACCGACAGTTTTATTAATCGCCTGCTGTGTTTCTTTAGTAATAACATTTTCTAGTTCTAATATATCAATCACATCTTTATAATTACCAGGATCCCTTAAAATAAATGCATCGATAATCATATTCCCTATATCTACCGATGATTCTATCAACATTTGAGCAATGCGTTCAAATGCATAATGATTGTGCTTGCTCTCATGATAATCATCAGTTAATGCTTGTAAATAGGCTAATTTCTGAGTTAGTTTATCTTTGTCTACAAAATACATTCCTTGTCACCTCTCACTTATATATTATCATAATTTTGCAGTATACTTCATTTGTCGTTATACTAACTTTACTACTTTTAAAAGGAGTCGCTACAAAATGATTGATATGTATTTATATGATGACAACGAAGAGAGTCAAGTTCAGTTTGTTGGTTTTGTTGGCGAGCATAGTCGATATGATTTGATGTTAGTCCATACAAATAGACATTATGGTAAGACACTCGTACTTAATATGCAAACAAATAAATTCGGTATTATCGGTACTGATGATTTAAAAGAAGAAGGCTATATCGCTCATATTTTAGGTGTAAATGCTGAAGAAGGCGATGAAATTACTGAGTATTTAAATGAAGTCATTCATTAAAGATAAAAACCCCTAACTAGATTACAGGTCCATGCTTGAATTGCATGATTCCCATTTTCAATCTAGCTAAGGGTTTTATTAATGTTCAGTATCTTGAATGGTTGGCTTAATCTTCACATCTTGAAGTTTATTGTCGTCATCTATCACATCAGACGGATGAACTTCTTCGATTAACTTTTTAACCTCTTGTTTAGACAAATGTCTTAATACAAAGTAAGGACAACCAAAGTTACAATATTCAAATATGTAATCTTGAATATTTGAAAAACGTTTACTCATCTCTGCTTTTTTATTAGAATCTTTGTAAAAACCTTTTAATCGTAATTGATCGTAACCATAGTCACCAACTATGTAATCATATTTATCTAAAATATCTGAATACCTAGCAATAAATTGTTCTTCATTAAAACATTCGCGATAATTTTCTATTAATTCAAAGTAATGTTGATCTACTTTTATCAAATTCTTCACCTATCTATGACAATGAAAGGCTCAGTTTATACTTTTAGTGTTTCATAAAAATAATGATTACTTCTATGACACGTTCGTTTTGTACAAACTAAGCCTTTATGCCTTATTAATGGTTAAATATTAACTATTTAACTGTGCCTCACCTTGGCGTTGCTTTTCTTTAGCAGCTTCATTTACTTGCTCATCCGCATGATAAGAACTACGTACTAAAGGTCCAGCTTGGCAATGTTTAAACCCTTTATCCATTGCCACTTTTCTTAATTTACCAAACTCTAAAGGCGTGTAATATTTTTGAACCTTTAAATGTTTACGTGAAGGTTGTAAATATTGACCAATCGTTAAAATATCTACATCATTCGCACGTAAATCATCCATCGTTTCATAAATTTCTTCTATAGTTTCACCTAATCCAACCATAATACTTGATTTAGTTGGGATATCCGGTTGTAATTCTTTTGAACGACGTAAAAACTCTAATGTTCTGTCGTAAGTCGCACGCGCACGAACTCTCGGTGTTAAGCGACGAACAGTTTCAATATTATGGTTTAAAATGTCAGGTCTTGACGCCATTAATGTTTCTAACGCATCATAGTCCCCGCCCATATCTGATGGTAAAATTTCAATCGTTGTAAATGGATTTCTTTCTCTAACTTTACGTACTGTCTCAGCATAAACATTTGAACCAGCATCTCTTAAATCATCACGCGCAACAGCAGTGATAACAACGTGTTTCAAATTCATTAATTCAACTGATTCAGCTACACGTTCAGGCTCATTTAAATCAAGTTCATTAGGTAAACCTGTCTTAACCGCACAAAAACGACAAGCTCTTGTACATACGGCACCTAAAATCATAAATGTCGCTGTACGACGTGCACCCCAACATTCATGTATATTAGGACATTTAGCTTCTTCACATACAGTATTAAGATTTTTTTCCCTCATCATCTTCTTAAGTCCTGTATAGTTTTCGTTGGTATTTAATTTTATTTTCAACCAATCCGGTTTACGTAATATTTCCTCGTTTTTTGTCGCCATAACAACACATACCCTCCTGTTAAGTGTATCTTTAAACATTATATCGAAATTCATGACAAATGAAAATCCAATAATCTTACTTTTTAATATTCCAATAATTTTTCTTTAAATATATCTCTTAAAAACTCTGGCATTAAATACTCTTTTGGTAATTCTTTCAATGTTGGGAAATAACGACCGAACGTATACATATCTATCGTACCTAGTACATATTCTTTGTCGTCTTCGATTTCTTCTCCATTCAGATAGTAACGCCCTGTAGAATGAATGTACCCTAAATTATAAAGAATATATCCTCCAAATATATTCCCTCTGAAACCCAAACCTTGTGCATGTTCATACATATATTCTTGTTTATTACTTTTAGCTATAATCTCTTTTAATTTCACACCAAAAAGTCTAACCCTTACCATATTAATCGGATGCGGTAACATTTGATGAATGTCATATTCTGTCACTTCATCTTTTACAATATCTTTAACGAGTAAGCCAGCATTGATGATGGCACATTGTGCATGTGTATACTCACAAACACTTTGAGCTAATAAGTATGCAGCTTCAGTTATGTGATTCATACTACGCTTAAGCACTACTGGATGTTGAATTACTGAATTGGACATTAACGTTTTTCCTTCTTCTTCAAATGAAGTTTCAACTTCAGGTAATGTTTTTAAAGGAATAATCTTTGCAGTTTTATGTACTACTTTATGTGCCTCAAAAGTTAAATTAACCTCTCCAAGATAATTACCATACTTTCCAGCTGCCGCCATCAGTACACCATTATTGATTTCACCATGTTCAAAATAATGATGCGTATGACTACCAAAAATGACATCAATTTCAGGCAATTCTTGGCATAATGTTTCATCGAAGAAAATGCCACAATGACTTAGCACGATTAATACATCAAATTTACCTCGTTGAAGTTCAATTTCTTCTTTTATAGATTCAAGTGGATCGGTAACAATCCAATTTAGTGCACGATAAAATGGGGTAAAAGGTGCTGTCGCTGCAACGAATAGTATTTTCACACCGTCTATGTCCTTAATATAAGAAGAAACGATATTATTTGGTAAATGACCTGATTCATCTATAACATTGCTACATGTCACTATAAATTTTGCTTCGTCGTAAAGGTGATTTAAAGCTTCGTGTGAAATGGTCATCCCTTCATTATTACCGATTGTTGCAACATCACATTTTGCTTCATTTAGTAATGCCACATTCTTTTTACCTAAAGTTGCTTCAGTTATAGGTGCGGATAAATCTACATGATCACCTAGATCAACATATAAAGAAGGATGATTAAGTCGTGGCCGATGTTCTGCCATATATGCTTTAATGCGTTCGTATTCATGTAAATGACTATGAATATCGTTCGTATGATAAATTGTAAGCCTCAAATTGACGTCCTCCTTTTAAAGTTGTATTAAATCAACGCACGAATAATTAAATATATACCCATTAACAACATTACTGTTCTCAATAATGTTACTACCGTATCTGACTTAATTGATTGATTCACTTTGACACCGATTTTCGCACCAAAATAACTAGAAATAATTAAAATGATTGCATAACCCCAAGCTACGTGACCTTGAGCAATGTGCCCTATAGAACTCATGACACTTGAAAAGAAAATCATCATCATACTTGTTCCAACAGCTACATGAGGTGGAAATCTAAATACAATAAGCATTAGTGGCGTCATTAGTGCGCCACCTCCAATACCAAATAAACCTGTCAATATACCAATTAAAAACGTTGTAATAAAAGCAAACAATGGTGGAACACTATAATGATATGTTTTACCTTTAGCGTCTACATAAGTCTTTTCATACTTGGGTTTATCGAAAATTTTAAACGGTTTAATCTTATTTCTTACCATTAATAAAATGGCTACGAAAATTAAAAAGATACCAAAATATAAATTAAATGACTCAAATGTTAAATATCTACTAATGAAGGACCCAAGCAATGAACCTGGTAATAGTCCAAATAAAAAGATGGAACCATTTTTAATATCAACTTGTTTTGTTTTTAAATATCCAAGTGATGAAGAAAGTCCTGTCACAATTAGAATGACTGAAGACGTCCCTATCGCTACTTGTGTTGTAATATTATGTAGTAATCCATGTTCAACACCGAGGTAAACCATTGTTGGAACGATAATAATACCGCCTCCAATGCCTACGATAGACCCTATAATCGCTGACAAACCTCCGATTAAAACTAATAATGTAATTGTTAATAACATAGTCGTCGCCTCTTAAAATAATTTTAATTGTTGTGGTGCTAACCCTTCATATTCTATATTCAATAATCGCTGATATGTTTTGGCATTATTTGCTGCATGACCACCAGAATTATTGTTAAATATGACGTAAACTTTCTTAGCTTTTTGTGCTAATATTTGTGCCTTTTGTGCCAAGTCTATTAATTCTTGCTCATTATAATCATATAAATAGCGTACATCGCGCCATTCTTGATCTGACATATCTTTCTTAGTCCAACCGTAATGATTACGTCCATGATAACGTACAAACGCAATTTCATTTGTGATTCGATTGACTAAAGGTACACTGCCATCTTTCACTTGTGGTTCATCAACTACTGCATGAATGATTTGATGTTCTGTTAAAAATGCCAATGTTTGTTCTTTAAATGCATCACTAAACCATGATTGATGCCTAAATTCTACACACATTGGAAATGCTTGTAATTGCTGTCTTACATACAAAATATATTTGATATTTTGTGCATTGCAGTCAAACCATGGCGGAAATTGAACCAATACCATTGCTAATTTTTTCTGTGTATGTAAGGGCTCTAACATATTCTTAAATTGATCAAATAGTTCTTGCCTTGTATCTGCAAATGTTTTGTAGTCTGCATGCAATGTGAGTGCTTGATGAATTTTGACCACAAATTCAAATGTATCAGGCGTTTCTTTTATCCATTTCAATATATTTCTTTCCGGTTGTATCGCATAGTATGTCGCATCTAATTCGACAACCGGAAAATGTCCAGCATATGTTTTAAGTTTATCGGTTTGGCGTTCTAAATCTTCATATAATGAATAGTGATCACCCCAACCTGTTAATCCGATGTTTATCATATATATCACCAATGTCATCATACCATATAACTTTTATCATAATCATTTCAGCGAACTTTAGTTTGATAATTTCGTTTGACTAGATTGGTAAAATAGAAACGCAATCCACAAAAATGGCAAGCACTAAAATAATGTTTGGGGGTGCTTGTGCTTTTGTGGATTGCGGTCGATTCGATTATTTATATTGCATGATTTGATTAATTTGATTGATTATATTGGACATGATGGTGTTGGCGGGATGCGTTGTTGCTAGTCGCGGGCTTTGTCCACTCCACATATGTGTTAACTCTTTGTCGCCGATGTTTGCCGCGGCTTTTCTTATGCTACTTGTTAGCTCATTTTGTATTGGATAATCTGGGATGTCGCCTTCGTATTGGGACATTTCTTCGATAAACCTATTGTTGATACCGCGTGCAAGCTTTCCACTAAACGCTTTTGTAACGACTGTATCTGTTTCTTTACTATTTATAATTGCGTCTCGTAGTAGTTCTGATGCATTACTATCTTGTGATGTTAAAAATGCAGTGCCCATTTGTACCCCTTCTGCACCTAAGACAATACTTGCCAAAACTCCTCTACCGTCCATAATTCCACCAGCGGCAATGACCGGAATTGAAACGACATCTACAATTTGTGGCACTAAAGATATTGTTCCAACCATAGGTAATTGATTTTTAGGTTTTAAAAATGAACCACGATGTCCACCTGCTTCACTACCTTGAGCAACGATAGCATCCATACCCGCTTTTTCATTCGCAATAGCTTCATCAACACTTGTTGCTGTACCTATTAGCTTAATGTTTGCTTCTTTCAATCTTTTTATAATAGATTCGCTTGGAATTCCAAAAGTAAAACAACATACAGGCACTTGCTTTTTAATTATCGTATCAATATGACACTTAAATTGTTGTTCTTCGGTAATTTTTACAACCGGCTCTTCTAAATGTAATGCGCGTCGATAAGGTTTTAACCATGCATTCATATTTTCAATTTGACTACTAGTATATGATTGTTGACTTGGTACAAAGACATTTACGCCAAAAGAATTTGACGTTAATTGGCGTACATAATCTATTTCATCTTCCAATTGCTGCGTATTAAAGTAACCTGCGCCTATTGTGCCTAACCCACCACTGTTACTTACTGATGCAACTAATTTCGGTGTCGTACTTCCTGCCATACCTGCTTGTATAATTGGATATTCAATACTTAACATTTGAGTAAGTCGATTCTTATTCCACATAGCTGTTCGCTCCTTATATAGATACGTTGCGATTTTTCCGTTGTTGAAATTGAATTTGCTGTTGAGAAAGTTTTTCTTTTTCCTTTTTATCCATCTCATCTTCAATTTCCATACCTAATAATTCTTCAATTAAGTCTTCATGTGACACTATCGCTTCAGTACCACCAAATTCGTCCAACACAATTGCTAAATGTTTTCTAGAAATAGTCATCTTACGTAATACCCAT
This sequence comes from Staphylococcus sp. EG-SA-18, assembly GCF_017151825.1. Lineage (NCBI taxonomy): Bacteria > Bacillati > Bacillota > Bacilli > Caryophanales > Staphylococcaceae > Staphylococcus > Staphylococcus sp. EG-SA-18. Next base: position 21,032 of record NZ_JACYVY010000044.1, on the reverse strand, counting down.
TCAGCTTTATTGTGTTCATTCACAAATAATGGCTTAGCTGAATAGTTTGTAATTTGATTTTCTTTTTTATTACTCCAAGCCAACAGATATTTAGAATGAAACACTCCAATAATGTTATCAATATCTCCCTCGTACACTGGATATCTAGTGTATGGCTTATTCATAACCGTTTCATAAACTTCTTCGTATGTCGCATTTGAAGCAAATGCCGTCACATTAATTCTAGGTGTTGTATCTACATCTTTTACTTTTAAATTTTCAAAATTAATGACACCTTCCAACCTACTCGTCTCAATTTCATTTAAAGCACCTTCATGTCCAGCAATTGCTAACATTGTTTTAAATTCTTCTTTTGAAAATTGATGTTCTTGAGGTTGACCCTTAGATAAACTTCGATTAATACTGTCCGTCAACTTATTTAAAAGTAATGTGATAGGGCGAAACACAATGACACAAATATTAATAATTGGATATACAAGCCTTGTTATTTTATCTGGAAATGTTGCAGCGACAGACTTGGGAATCACTTCGGAAATCAAAATGATAACAACTGTTAAAACAGCTGATGCAATACCAACGCTAATCCCCCAACGTAAAGCCATAATTGTAACAAGTGTTGGTAATAAAATATTCGCGACATTATTCCCAATTAGAATCGTTGTAATAAACTCACTTGGTTTTTCAAGTAACTTTACAATGCCTTTTGCTTTTTTATCACCTTTGTCAGCTTCAGTTTTAAATTTTGTTTTATTGGCAGCCGTTAATGCCGTCTCGCTTCCTGAAAAGAAAAACGAAATAAATATCAATATAATTATGGCAATGATCACGCGTGTAGTCTCCTTATTGTCATATCTTATTTTTATTGTAGTTACTTAATTCCCGACGTTCTCGTTTAATAAACCAGTTAAAATTCATTATATATAATAGTCTTAATAATGATAATTAATATGCATTTTTAGTCATAGTTACTTTAATGCATTCATTAGTAAAATGATGCTATAGTTCGAGCTGTTTGTTATTATTAAATTTGCATAATGAAAAATTTCAACAAATTCAGTTTATGACATAGTTATAATCATTTGAAACCATTATAATGATAACAACCAGTTTCTCATAAATTTATTCTAATTATCTTTTAAATAACTTTAGACAAGTACTTGTTTATATCCAAATATAGAAAGAAGGATTAACATGTATTTTGTTTTAGCAATATTTACAATAATCAGTGCCAGTGTAAGTTTAGGTTATTCAATTCAAGCATGTGCATCTAGCCATAATATAAATGCATATTATGCACTTAGTCGAAGCTTACCTTTATTTTTATTAGCTATTTTTTCTTTAGTCATTCATAGTGCTATATTTTTGATAACTATATCCATTGCAATGATCTTAGTTCAATTTTTAGATGCGATTGTTGGTTATAAAAGTGAAGATGTCTTTAAAACTTATGGTCCATTAGCAACATCTGTAGTGAACTTAATATTATTAATAGTTTTCTTATTTTAACTCACTTATACAACGAATCTTAATCGAACTAATATCGAATTATCTAAAGAATATTTGATGTAGCTTTCAATTAATTTAATAAAGACCAGCACTCTAATGCCACAATCATGTTGTATTTGTGTTGTCGCTTTATCCACCATCAATGATTATTTTTTACACCAATCAAAAAATCGAACTGATATAAATAAGTACAAAGCTTATCTATCAATCCGATTTAGTTATAAAACAAAAAAAGCCACAGTAATGTGGCTTTTTGTTATATTCAGTATCAAAATGGTATCAATAGCCATTTTCGGAAGTCAAGAATGGCTTAACAACGCGGTTTAAAGCTATCCAATACTACCTTCCATTTCGAACTTGATTAAACGGTTCATTTCGACCGCGTATTCCATTGGAAGTTCTTTTGTAAATGGTTCGATGAATCCCATAACAATCATTTCTGTCGCTTCTTCTTCAGAAATACCACGACTCATTAGATAGAATAATTGTTCTTCAGAAACTTTTGAAACCTTGGCTTCATGTTCTAATGATATTTGATCGTTGAATACTTCGTTATATGGAATTGTATCTGATGTTGATTCGTTATCTAAGATTAATGTATCACATTCAATATTTGAACGAGCACCTTTTGCTTTACGTCCAAAATGAACAATACCGCGATAAATAACTTTACCACCATTTTTAGAAATAGATTTAGAAACAATTGTAGAAGATGTATTAGGTGCTTTATGAATCATTTTAGCACCGGCATCTTGAACTTGTCCTTTACCAGCAAATGCAATAGATAATGTACTACCTTTTGCACCTTCACCTAAAAGAACACAGTTTGGATATTTCATCGTTAACTTAGAACCTAAGTTACCATCTACCCATTCCATATTTCCGTTTTCATAAACAAAAGTACGTTTTGTAACTAAATTGTATACATTGTTCGCCCAGTTTTGAATCGTAGTATAACGAACGTGCGCATCTTTATGCACAATGATTTCCACAACAGCAGAGTGTAAAGAACTAGTTGTATAAACTGGTGCAGTACAACCTTCTACGTAATGTACAGAAGCACCTTCATCAGCAATGATTAATGTACGTTCAAATTGACCCATGTTCTCAGAGTTAATACGGAAATAAGCTTGTAGTGGCGTATCTAGTTTGATATTTTTAGGTACATAAATGAACGAACCACCTGACCATACTGCTGAGTTTAACGCCGCAAATTTGTTATCTGCTGCAGGTACTACAGAAGCAAAGTATTTTTTGAATAATTCTTCATTTTCTTGTAAAGCACTATCTGTATCTTTAAAGATAATACCTTTTTCTTCAAGTTCTTTTTCCATATTATGGTAAACAACTTCAGATTCATATTGAGCAGAAACACCAGCTAAATATTTTTGTTCAGCTTCAGGAATTCCTAATTTATCGAAAGTTCTTTTAATTTCTTCTGGCACTTCATCCCATGAACGTTCAGCTTGTTCTGAAGGCTTTACATAGTAAGTAATGTCATCGAAATTCAATTCTGATAAGTCGCCACCCCATTGAGGCATTGGCATTTTATAAAACAATTTTAATGATTTAAGACGGAAATCTAACATCCATTCCGGCTCATTTTTCATGTTAGAAATTTCTCTAACGATATTCTCAGTTAAACCACGTTCTGATCTGAAAATGGACACATCATCGTCGTGGAATCCATATTTATAATCCCCAACATCAGGTGCTTTTTTAGCCATTTCAATCACTCCTTAAAAATATATTTACAACGGCGTGCGTAAGTTTTTAATTCATGATGTAAACCATATTATAACAATGACATGACATCTTATAAAAATTTTTATACTTTTATATGTCTAATATCAAAATTATCTATGATTAACAGCATTCTATTCTTCTTCAGTCGTACCTTCTGCTTTACCTTCTTTAGCAACAGTACCTTTTTCCAATGCTTTCCAAGCTAATGTGGCACATTTAATACGAGCTGGGAATTGAGATACACCTTGCAATGCTTCAATATCTCCCATTTCTTCTGTAATCACATAGTCTTCACCAAGCATCATTTTCGTAAATTCTTGGCTCATTTGCATTGCTTCTCCAAGTGAATGACCTTTAACAGCTTGTGTCATCATCGATGCACTTGCCATTGAAATCGAACAACCTTCACCTTCAAACTTAGCATCTTTTATAATGCCGTCTTCTATATCAAATGTTAGTCGTATACGGTCACCGCATGTCGGGTTATTCATATCTACTGTCATAGACCCGTTATCTAATACACCTTTATTTCTAGGATTTTTATAATGATCCATAATGACAGATCTATATAATTGATCTAGATTATTAAAATTCATAAGAGAAAAACTCCTTCGTTTGTTTCAAGGCATTTATTAACTGATCAACGTCTTCTTTCGTGTTGTATATATAAAAACTCGCTCTAGCTGTTGAAGACACATTTAACCATTTCATTAACGGTTGCGCACAATGATGCCCAGCTCTAACCGCTACACCTTCTGTATCTACGGCTGTAGCAACATCGTGTGGATGTACATCTTGTAAATTAAACGTTATTACACCTGCACGACGATCCTTTGGCGGGCCATAAATTTCAATTCCTTCAATTGCAGACATTTGCTCATAAGCATATATCGTTAATTCTTGTTCATATTTATGAATTGCATCAAAACCTATGCGTTCTAAATAGCGAATAGCTTCTGCAAGCCCAATTGCTTGAGCAATTAATGGAGTACCCGCCTCAAATTTAGTAGGTAAATCAGCCCATGTTGCATCATACTTACTTACAAAATCAATCATGTCGCCACCGAACTCAATCGGTTCCATTTTTTGTAGTAACTCACGTTTACCAAATAATACGCCAATACCTGTTGGTCCAAGCATTTTATGACCACTAAAACTATAAAAATCAGCATTCATTTCTTGCATATCAAGTTTCATATGTGGTGCTGCTTGCGCCCCATCAACACTGATAATTGCACCATGTTGATGAGCTATTTCTGCAATGGTTTTAACATCATTAATTGTACCGAGCACATTAGATATATGTGCAATAGCAACGATCTTTGTTTTATCATTAATCGTTTGCTTAATATCCTCGATGTTTAATTCACCGTCAGCTGTCATTGGTATAAATTTCAATGTCGCATTTTTACGCTTTGCTAACTGTTGCCAAGGAACAATATTGGCATGATGTTCCATTTCAGTGACAACAATTTCATCGCCCTCTTCAACATTTGCATCACCATAGCTATGTGCTACAAGGTTAATCGACGCAGTTGTTCCGCGTGTAAAAATGATTTCTTCAAAATACTTCGCATTAATAAAACGACGAACGGTTTCACGGGCATTTTCATAACCATCAGTTGCCAATGATCCTAATGTATGAACACCACGATGAACGTTTGAATTATAACGCTTGTAGTAATCTTCTAAAACATTTAACACTTGCACAGGCGTTTGACTTGTCGCTGTTGAATCAAGATATGCTAAACGTTTGCCATTGACTTTTTGATCTAATATCGGAAAATCCTTGATTACTTCATTAACGTCAAATGAGTGTTCGGCCACTTCATTCACGACCTTTCTTAAATAAAAATCCTAATCATTTAAATACTGACGTTGTATTAGTCTTATACCAATATCGACAGTCTATATCTATTACAAACTTTTATTTTCAAAATATTATTTAGAAACTTTGCGTTCAATTACTTCTCTCAATTGACGTTTAACGTCTTCGATAGGTAATTCACGTACTACTGGATCTAAGAAACCATGTATAACAAGACGTTCCGCTTCTCTTTGAGAAATACCACGACTCATTAAATAGTAAAGTTGATCTGGATCAACACGACCTACTGATGCAGCATGACCAGCTTGTACATCATCTTCATCAATTAATAAAATAGGATTCGCGTCACCACGAGCATGTTCAGATAACATTAATACACGTGATTCCTGATTAGCAATTGATTTAGTTCCACCATGCTTAATGTAGCCGATACCATTAAATACAGACGATGCATGTTCTTTCATAACACCATGTTTAAGGATATAACCATCTGTTTCTTTACCATATTGTACGATTTTAGATGTTAGATTAATTTTTTGTTCGCCTGTACCTATAACTACTGATTTAAGTGAACTTGTTGAACGATCACCAAATAAATTTGTTGTATTATCAATAATTTGGCTACCCTCATTCATTAAACCTAGTGCCCAATTAATTGAGGCATCCGCTTCAGTAATACCACGTCGAATGATATGACCTGTAAAGCCTTTATCCATATAGTCCACTGAGCCATATGTGATATTTGAATTTGCACCAGCAATCACTTCAGAAATAATATTTAATTGATTTCCTTCACCAGATGCATTTGATAAGTAATTTTCAACATATGTGACTTCGGCGCTTTCTTCAGTAACGATGATAACATGGTTATAAAAGCTTGCATTTTCGTCGTCGTGCAACACAACGTATTGTACTGGATGTTCTACAACTACATTTTTAGGAACATAAACAAATACGCCACCATTAACTAATGCCGTGTGTAGCGCTGTGATACGATGTTCATCTACTGTTACTGCATCTTTCATAAAGTACTTTTGTACTAAATCACTATGGTTCATAAGAGCGTCTGCTAAACCTTCAACGATAACGCCATCTTTCGATGCATTATCATCAACTTGTGTGTACGCAATCGTATTATTATGTTGAATTACTAAGTTTTTAGAATGATCTACGTCAATAATTTCTCTTACTGACTCAGGTAATTGTGATAAAGATTGATAAACATCACCTTTTACATCGTGTTGTTTAAAAGAATCAAAATCCCATTTTCTTAATTTTGTTTTATCAGGTTTTGGCATTTCTAAAGTTTCTGTTAATTTCAAAGCTTTTTTACGTAATTCTGTCATCCAAGAAGGTTCATTGTGGGCTTTAGAATAATCAACAAGTTGTTCTTCAGAAATGTTCAAAATATCAGTTGTCATAACTTTTTCCTCCTACTTGATGAAATTTACTATTTCGTATAAATGTTCATTTTCATCATATATAGATGAACATCTCATGGATACTGTATTAATAAGATTATTCAGCTGAACCGAACTCTTCTTTAACCCATTCATATCCTTCTTCTTCAAGACGTTTTGCTAATTCTGGACCACCAGATTTAACGACTTTACCAGCATACATTACATGTACTTTATCAGGAGTAATGTAATTTAATAATCGTTGATAGTGTGTAATCATTAATGCACCAAAGTTTTCCCCACGCATTTGGTTAATACCTTTAGATACAACTTTTAATGCATCGATGTCTAACCCTGAATCGATTTCATCTAAGATTGCAAACTTAGGTTCTAACATCATTAATTGTAAGATTTCGTTACGTTTCTTCTCTCCACCTGAGAAACCTTCATTTAAATAACGTTGTGCCATGTCTTTATCTATGTCTAGAAAATCCATGTTTTTATCTAATTTCTTAATAAATTGCATTAAGTTGATTTCTTGTCCTTCTTCACGTTTCGCATTGATTGCTGAACGCATGAAATCAGCATTTGTAACACCTGTAATTTCTGATGGATATTGCATTGCCAAGAATAATCCTGCTTTTGCTCTTTCATCAACTTCTAATTCTAAAATATTTACACCGTCTAAAAGTACTTCTCCTTTAGTTACTTCATAGCTTGGGTGTCCCATAATTGCAGATGATAAAGTTGATTTACCTGTCCCGTTTGGTCCCATAATCGCATGTATTTCATCAGTGTTAATTGTCAAGTTAACACCTTTTAAGATTTCTTTATCCTCAATAGACACATGTAGGTCTTTGATTTCTAATGTTGATGCCATTTTATATTCCCTCCGTAAAATATAAAGTTTTCTTAACTAGTTTATAATAATTTTAATTTGTAGTCAAAAAGACTTTGTAATAATGCGTTCAGTTAATTATAACTTACTTATACCTTAATATAAACAACTTAAACCCTTTTTATTATTTTTAATAACTCTAAAGTACAACTCTAATCCGCTCTCTTTAAAAATATAAATGATAATAAGTGCACATAATTTCTCAATGGATTTTATGAATTTAAAATATGTTATCATTTCACTAGGACATTTGTAATATGGTATGATGCTATTTATGATTTTATTCCAATCGTTTGAAAGGAGTTATTCATGCAACAATTTAAATGGATTAATATTCTAAAAGGTTTTGCTATGGGAACGAGTGACTTGGTACCTGGTGTTAGCGGTGGGACTATCGCATTATTGTTAGGTATTTACAATCAATTTATCGCTTCAATTAGCGGCATATTCTCACGACGTTTTTGGCCAAGTTTTACATTTTTAATCCCCATTATAATTGGAATGTTACTGGCAATGGGATCACTAAGTAATCTTTTTAATTATTTATTAAGCCAACACCATATTCCAACTATGTTTTTCTTTGGTGGATTAATCATTGGTATCGTTCCATATTTATTGAAAATTTCTAACTATAAAACGTCATTTACAACTAAACATTACATGATGGTTATAGCTGGTATCGCTATCTTAATTGTTATTACATTAATGAATAATGGTGATAAACATGCTGGAGAAACACTTACTCTATCAACTAGTCTTATTATTAAATATTTTATTGCAGGTATGTGTGCATCTAGTGCTATGTTACTCCCAGGTATTTCAGGGTCATTTATGTTATTAGTATTTGGCTTCTATGGTACGGTCATGCTAGCAATATCTGAAGTTGTTAAACTTAACTTTGCAGGTCTTCCTATATTACTTGCAGTCGGATTTGGCGTGCTTGCTGGATTCATTATTTCAAGCAAAATTATCCAGTATTTCCTAACACATCATAAACTAATGACTTTTGCATTAATCATTGGTTTTGTTGTTGGCTCCCTCTTTGCAGTATTTCCAGGTTTACCAACTAATATCGTGATGTGGTTCGTTTCATTAGTAGTATTTATCATCGGTTTTATTGTAAGTTTGACTTTAGGTCGAATTACCGCTGAAAATGAATAATCATTTTAGGGGTGATAAAATATTTTCAGTATCTCGTTAATCATATGCAATATATGTCTCGTTTTGTATACATATTATTGGATATCATTAGCGAGTTTTTATTTAGTTTTTTTCTAACATTAAAATAATTATTAATAAATTTTGGTATCCACTTTTTTAATACAAAAACCACCTAGCCGATGGTTATACCGACTAAGTGGCATGTGCAGTGTATTAGGAATAAAAAGTAAAATTACTCGCCTTTGTTACCTTTTACTTTATCAATAAAATCAGTTGCTTTTTCTTTTGCATTTTCAACGAATTCTTTCGCTTTACCAGAAGCTTTATCTTCTTTACCTTCGTTTTCTAAATTTTTATTATCAGTAACATTACCTACTGTTTCTTTAACATTACCTTTTGCTTGTTCAAATTTACTTTCGTCTGCCATAATAAATGCCTCCTCGGAATAATTAAATGTTATATATAATACTTACCCACTGAAAAATTATCTAAACATTTTACTTAAATAATTTTTGATATTGATTTGACGTCATTTTATAACTAGCGAAATAGATTCATCATTAACTTGAGGGAGTGGGACTGAAATAATAAAGAATCACTAATGATTTATGATGTATTAGTCACTAGCCATGTGAAATTAAAAATAAGAATAAATGAGTAGCACGCATGCATATAGGATTTTACTTTATCCGTAATAGCATCTCATTCCTAAATATCATATAAATACCTGTTTAAATTAAAAAGCCCAGCAACATCACGTTACTGAGCCATTAATATGATTTATTTAGCAGGAATAACTGCACCATTGTATTTTTCATTAATGAAGTCTTGAATATCTTTAGATTGTAATACTTCAATTAATGCTTTGATTTTCTTATCATCTTGATGTCCTTCTTTAACAGCAATTAAGTTTGCATAAGGATTATCTTTCGCACTTTCTACAGCAATAGAATCTTTTTTAGGATTTAGTTTTTGTTCGATTGCAAAGTTCGAATTAATGATAACAGCATCAGCGTCTTCATTTTGATAAATTTTAGGTAAGAATTCTGCTGATTGTTTATTATTAAACTTAATATCTTTTTTATTCTCTGTAATATCACTAAACTTAGCATCTTCAATTTTTACGCCTTTTTTGATTTTAATTAAACCTGCATCAACGAAGAATTTTAAGAAACGTCCTTGTTCAGCTGGATTATTAGACACATAGACTGTTGCACCTTTTGGTAATTCTTTTAAACTTTTATACTTTTTAGAGTATACAGCCATAGGTTCTAAGTGAACATCACCGGCACTTACGATTTTGTAACCTTTATCCTTTTTCTCTGTGTTTAAATATGGTGTATGTTGGAAATAGTTTGCGTCAATTTCACCTTTGTCTAGTAATTTATTAGGTGTAGTGTAATCGTTAATTGTTTTAATATCTAGTTCATAACCTTTTTTCTCTAATAATGGTTTTGCTTTTTCTAAAATTTCAGCATGTGGTGCTGGTGAAGCACCTACTGTTATTTTCTTGTCGTCACTGCCACTTTTGTTTCCATTACCGCAAGCTGCTAATACAACTGCAAATGTTAATACTAAAATAAGACCAAATAATTTTTTCATAAAATGAAACCCCCAATTTATCGTTTATCAAGTTTATTTGTAAGCCAATCCCCAATGAATTGGATTATAAATACAATAATTAAAATAAAAACTGTTGATACTAAAATGACATCATTTTGATTTCGAGTGAAACCTGTTAAGTATGCTAAATTTCCTAAACCACCGGCACCAATTACACCTGCAACTGCTGTTGAACCAACTAAAGCGATTGCTGTAACTGTAATGCCAGACACTAGCGCTGGCATAGCTTCAGGTAAAAGGACTTTACGAATTACTGTCCAAGTATTAGCGCCCATTGACCAAGCCGCTTCGATGACACCTTTATCAATTTCTTTAAAAGCAATTTCTACGAGCCTTGCATAAAACGGTGCTGCGCCAATGATCAAGGCTGGTAACGCACCTGTCGGACCACTTATCGTTCCAAGTATCAAACTTGTAAATGGAATTAATAATAAAATTAAAATAATAAATGGTATCGCTCTAAATAAGTTAACAATGAAAGAAACGATAGAATAAAATAACCTTGCACCGATAGACTTACCTTTAGCAGACAAGAATAATAACACACCTAAAATAAGACCAAGTATAAATGCAAATATAGTTGAGACGACTGTCATGTATAGTGTTTCGACTATTGCAGTCCAAACTTCTGGCCACTGAATATTAGGCATTGTAATCATTTCATTTATAATTTCACTAAATGATTTACCCATGTCTTAACACCTCCATTTTAACTTGTCGCTCAATTAACTCTTTTTCGAATTTTCCGAAATCTACACTTGAAATATATGGAATATGCAGAACTAAAAAGCCGACTGTTCCATTTTTTGTATTTTTAATATTTGCTTCTAAAATATTAATTTTAATATCATAGGCAGTTGATAGACTCGATACAATAGGCTCGGTTGTTGTTGAACCAGCGAAAACTAATCTAACGATATATGCATCTTTTTCTAATGGCTCTAATTCTGTTAAAGATGTTTCGAAATCATCATTTAAATCGTCTTTCACAAATCGTTTTGTCACAGTGTGTTGCGGATTTTCAAAAACCTGTGTCACCGGTCCTTGTTCTATCACTTTACCACTTTCCATAACTGCAACTTCATCACAAATACGACGAATGACATGCATTTCATGCGTAATTAGTACAATTGTTAAATTTTGTTGTTCTCTAATTTTTAGTAGTAGATCTAAAATTTCATCTGTTGTTTGCGGATCAAGTGCACTTGTTGCCTCATCACAAAGCAAGACCGTTGGATCATTAGCTAACGCTCGTGCAATCCCAACACGTTGCTTTTGTCCACCTGATAACTCTGATGGATAAGCCTTTTCTCTACCTTTTAAACCGACGAGTTCGACAAGTTCTAATGCTTTTTGCTTAGCTCTCCTTCTAGGGACACCTGCAATTTCAAGCGGAAACATAATATTTTTTAACACAGTCCTTGACCATAACAAATTAAAATGTTGGAAGATCATACTTACTTTTTGTCTTTTTGCTCTTAATCCATTTTTGGACAATTGACCTATATGGTCTCCATCTATAATAACTTCACCTGATGTAGGCGCTTCTAAATGATTAAACATTCGAATCAAAGTACTTTTTCCTGCTCCAGAAAAACCAATGACGCCATAAATCGATCCTGCTCGAATCGATAAATTAACGTGATCTACAGCAAGGACTTCTTTATTTTTAGTCCGATATTCTTTAACAACTTCTTTTAATTCAATCACGTTGATTCCTCCCTGTGTTGCTTAATAAAATAAAAAATGCTTTCTCAATATCGATAGAAAAATTGAGAAAGCAATAGTAGTATTGTTTCTCTCATCTTCAAAAGTTAAAACTTTATGTGAATTGGCACCATTTCTATATAAGACGGTTGCCGGGCTTCGTAGGGCACATCCCTCCACCACTCTCGATAAGAGTTTACGCATCATTTAATTTGTATTAATCCTAACACCTTAGTAAAATTTCGTCAATAACTATTTTAAATTTTCTAACAAATCAGTCACCGATTTAAATGCATAAATTCGTTTTACTTCTTTATCTTTATTCATCAACAATAAAATCGGCGTAGACATGATTTGCATATCTTTACAAAACTGAGGATAAAAGTTTAAATCTATTTTCAATAATGGTAACTGCAATATTTCATTAGCAATGTCTAACATTCTTTCTGAAACCTTACAAGTACCACACGTTGGTGTATAACCAAAGATTAAATGTTTGTCTTCCTCATAAAATGTAGTTACATCTTTGATGTCTAATGAATTATTCATTTACTAAAACTAACCTTTCATTATTTATATTCGGTAAAAGAGGTGTTTCTTTCTTACAAGTAAAGCCATGTTTTGAAAGTACATGCGCCAAATATTGTTTGGGGCAATTCGCAACTTGACAGTAAGTTTTATCAATAAATATATGTTCACTTTCACTCAAATAACGTTTAAACCAATTTCTAATTCGATCTCCTTCGTCATCAGAATCGGCTAATACAAAAACTTGTTTATCATACAGTGATTCTATCATATCATCAAGCTTATCTATACTCATTGTTCCATGAGTACAAATAATATTGACTGGTTCTGCAATAACCTGTTGCACCCTTTTTTTATCAGATTTTCCTTCAACAATTATCACTTTATTTACAATAGCCATCATCATCACCCTTTAAAATCAATAAACATCTGTCACTGTATCATTTCACAAAATTGGTATGAATAAAACATAAATCACAAAAAATTTAAACTAGCTTAATATAATAATTACAAACTCAATGTTTGACTAGCTGGAACATTTAACATAAGCAGACAAAGGCTAAGTCAAAAATCAACATCCTAAAATCTACAATGTTATATTAACAATAGTTAACCAAAAGAAAATACACCTATAACAAACTTTTCAATTATAGCGGGGCCCCAACACAGAAGCTGGCGGAAAGTCAGCTTACAATAATGTGCAAGTTGGGGGCCCCAACATAAAGAAATACTTTTTCTTTAGAAATTAGTATTTCTTATGCATGAGTTTTACTCATGTATTCCTATTTTTAAATACACATTAGCTGTGGCTTATGAAAACAGGCTGGGACATAAATCAATGTTCTATGCTCTACGAAGTTATATTGGCAGTAGTTGACTGAACGAAAATGCGCTTGTAACAAGCTTTTTTCAATTCTAGTCAGGGGCCCCAACACAGAGAATTTCGAAAAGAAATTCTACAGGCAATGCAAGTTGGGGATGGGCCCCAACAAAGAGAAATTGGATTCTCAATTTCTACAGACAATGCAAGTTGGGGTGGGACGACGAAATAAATTTTGCGAAAATATCATTTCTGTCCCACTCCCTAGATTGATCTATAGATACTACACTTATTAAAGTAATATATTTTTATGATTCTCTTAGCTGCAATCCCATGAATACATGTAATCATCAAACTTCATAGCCTCAAGGTCAGTAGATTTTACTAAGATATTGGCAATACCTAAATCACCCCATATAATCGAAGAATTACCATCTCTTGTAGAATCAATTTGCAGTAAGACTCTATCATACATTTTCAGTTCTTGATCGTTCGTTCTTGGATCTATTTGGTCAAAATATGGATAACCACCAAGTTGATTAAATGGTTCCTTAGCAGTAAATGTGTTACACACAGGTTCCATCAATTCATCATAACCACCAAACATTGATTTTAGCGCGAAGGATGGATTGACTTTATTCCACAATGCAAGCACGTCCTCATCGTACTTATAATCAGTACATGTAATAGTTTGTTTCGACAATCTAAATTCTATAGAAAATGCTCCACTGAACGGGATATCCTCATTATCAGCATCTAATGACTTCAAATGCGCTTGAATATTTTCGAGTGATAAATCTGTAATTGGCTCTTTTATATAAACAAGCCTTGAGTTTATATTGTTTCCCTTTAAATTTTCAGACATACCATACATTTGATCTTCTGAACTAATCCAAAACTGCAATATCCCTTCTTTTACAGGAAATAATTCTTGTTGTTCTGGAAGATTATCCAAATTAATCTGTGCTAACAATACCATTGGTACATTATTTTCATCTAATGGTATATCTTTAAAAGATTTTAAAAATGGCATTCCACCAATCTTACTCTGGTTTAATGTTTCTTCTTTCATCTCTTTTAGAACCATTTCAATACATGGTAGTACTGGTAAATTACCGTTTTCTACAGATTCTACGAAACGGTTATATGCTTTTTGCTCCTTTTTAGAAAGATGACTAACGTCTTGAATGTTTAGCATATTAACTTCCCCCAATTTTTATTTTTAAAATAGCTAAATTCATTATTTTCATCATTCTTGAATAATAAAATGTAGCAATACTCCAAATAATAGTACCTAATAAATTTTCTTTCATATTATTTACTTACTCAGACTAAAAATAAACTCCTCAATCTTAGATTAAGGAGTTACACGGTGATTATTCACCAATCATTTCTGAATATTTTTCAGCTGTTAATAAAGCTTCAATCTGACTTTCATCACTAATTTCTACTTTTACCATCCATGCTTTTTCGTATGGAGATTCATTTACAAATTCGGGACTATCTTCTAGTTCTTCGTTGACTTCAACTACTTTACCAGAGATTGGTGCATATAATTCTGATACAGTTTTAACTGATTCTACGCTACCAAACGTATCCCCTTCATTAATTTCATCATCTGTTTCTGGTAATTCAACGAAAACAATATCACCTAACTCGCTTTGTGCGTATTCTGTGATTCCAATTGTTGCTACATTACCTTCAACTTTAACCCATTCATGCTCTTTTGAATATTTCAATTCATTTGGTACTGCCAAGAGAATCCCCTCCTAATTAATCTTTACATCATTAATGATGCCATAAGGCTAGATGCTATTCAACTATATTTATAAAAATTAACAATTGTATAGCTTATTTCATTTTACATGTAATGAATCTAAATATCGAGATATTTAGTAAACGTTTACATTATACTTACGCTAACCAAGTCTCTTTATATTGATCTTCTTTAAATCCTAACGTTATCTTATCGCCCATTACTGCTAGAGGACGCTTTACTAACATACCATCAGATGATAACAACTCTAACTTTTCATCATCTGATAAAGTTTGTAATTTATTTTTCAAATCAAGCTCACGATATTTCGCGCCGTGTGTATTAAACAATTTATTAATTTCTACGCCTGTATTTGCAATTATTGTTTTAAATTCATTTATTGTAGGTGTATGTTGAACGATATCAATTGGTTCATAACTTACGCCATATTCATCTAAAAACTTTGCTGCCTTTTTACAAGTTGTACAATTCTTATATTGGTAAAATTTAATCATACGACTGCAACCTCCTTTATGTATTTAAAATAAATATATCATTTTCCATAGCAAAAGGCTTTCATTTTGAAGCTAAAATTTTTTATTATGTTATAAATTTAGCTATAATAAAAATTATTAAACTATCTAGAGGAGTTGTTACAATGCAAGCAATCAAAAGTAATGAATCATTTAAATCTGTGATTAATAGCGATACACCTGTAATTGTTAAATTTGAGGCAGGATGGTGCCCAGACTGTCGTGCTATGGATTTATGGATTGACCCAATCGTAGAACAATATAAAGATTACCAATGGTATACTGTTAATCGTGATGAATTAGAAGATGTAGTTGTTGAAAATGAAGTTATGGGTATCCCTAGCTTGCTAGTATTTAAAAACGGCGACAAAATTGCACACCTTCATTCAGCAAATGCTAAGTCACCTGAGCAAGTTGAATCATTTTTAGCAGAAACTTTTAAATAAATACTAAAATAAAAATGTGTATATACTGCACAATAAAAAGCTGAGACTGTGATTGTACCGACTCTAGTAAGTTAGATTAAATCTCTAACTCGATAGATGTCCATCAATTCATGACTCAGCTTTTATTAATGTTTCTATAATTATACATATTAATATAATGTAATTAAGTTTCTATTTTTACGTGGTGCTTTAGGCATATCTTCTTCTAAATCCGTTAAATATAAGAATCCAGAAAGAACTTCATCTTTCTTTATACCAAGTGTTTTTCTTACTTTAGGATCATAGATATATAATGGCGATTTCCAACATGTACCTATTCCCGCTTCATAAAGTAACAACATAAGATTTTGTGCATATGCACCAAATGCAAAGTAGTTTTCATCATTTTGACGTTGTCTTGGATCTGTTTTTAAAATAAGCAATAACATGCCACCTAGTTTCGTAACTGCATCATAATGACATTGTTGCTTATCTAATTCATTAGGAAATGCAAATTTAGAAATATCCTTACTCATATCTCCTAATCTGTCTTTCGGAACATGCACAACTCTCCATGGTTCCCTCATTCCGTGATTTGGAGCATCAGCAGCTTTCTCAATTGCTTGATATAGCAATGCGTCATCTATGTGCATATCTCTTTTAAATTTTTTCACACTTCTTCTATTAGCTATTGCTTGTTGTAATTCCATCTAAAATCGCTCCTCCACGAACAATGATAATACTTCTCAATTATAAGACAGCACTTACACAAAAGCAACCTAATTCATTTTATTAGTATAAAGTCACTTGTGCTTTTAAATCAGTAACATCAATCTGTCCTGGAGCTTGTGGTTCTCCGATACAACCATAAGTCAATGCACCACCAAAAACGCCTTGAGCCGTTCTACTTATTAGTCCAAGTTTAGACATTGAAATACCAACAACTTTGCAGTCCATAGTATCTGAAAATGTAGACATTGCCTGCAATAAATTTAACACATCATTTTTATTATGTGGCATTACTGCTAATTTAACGTATTCTGGGTTGAATTTTTGCATTTTAAAAAATATAAATTGCAATTCATCTAATGGAGGCGTACTTTCGAAATTATGATGTGATATAACCACCTCTTTATTATACTGTTGCAAGTGTGTAATGATTCGTTGATGTTTTTCAATGTCAATATCTGCTTGCCATTCTATATCAATCATATCTATGCCATTGATATTTGCTAAGTCTGATATTAAATTAAGATACAAGTCATTTATAAATTGCCCATAGCCACCTTGTAACTTTGTACGATACGTAACTAATAATTTGAATGAATCTTGCATAACCTTCAGCTTTGTAATCATTTCTGCCACTTGATCAACTGTGACATTTTCAATTTGATCAATTCGTAATTCTAATACGTCTATTGCATCAATACGATGATTAATTTTTTGAATTAAAGTTTCTTCGATAGATAATTGTGGCGCGATAGTCGCTACTACTTCCACATGTGTCATAGTAAATCCCTCATTTCAGATACTCATTATTTTTATTGTAAACAACAACTTTTTATCCTTCAATCAAACAATGCTATAAATGAAAATGATTAAGGTATTTTCGAATGGGTAAAGCATAAATGTATTTTAAATTAGGAGGTTATAAGAATGGCAATACATTATGAAACTAAAGCGACGAATGTTGGCGGACGTAAAGGACATGTTTATACTGATGATCGAGCGTTAGATATTGATATCGTTTCGCCTGCTCAAGCAGATGGTAAAGCTACTAACCCCGAACAATTATTTGCAGCAGGTTATGCATCTTGCTTCAACGGTGCTTTCGACCTAATTTTAAAGCAAAACAAAGTGCGTGATGCTCATCCAGAAGTAACACTAACAGTGAGACTAGAAGATGATTCAGACTCAGAAAGTCCTAAATTAAGTGTTTCAATTGATGCGACAATTAAAAATGTTATATCTCAAGAAGAAGCTGAAAAATATTTACAAATGGCTCATGAATTTTGTCCATATTCAAAAGCGACTCAAGGAAATATTAATGTCGATTTAAATGTAAATGTTGTAGATTAGCATTAACTTAAAGAGATTATTCAACGTTATTAATAAAATTCACATAAAATTCAAATTTGCCAACCAAAAATTTTTGGTTGGTTATTTTTTCTATTCGTGACTGAAATTTCTGGCAATATTTAACTGAAAATGATTGTCCCTTAGTCATCATAAATGTGACCGGTTCCAATACTGGCTTGACTTCTTCGCATACCGTCTACAAATAAAAGTCCAGTGTCGACCAATAACCAATTCCATAATTTCCTGAACTTAAAAATAAATATAATTAAATTGATAATCCATTTACAAGAATGTGCATATAAATCAGTGATTGCAAAATTTTAATAAACATTTTAATATGTAATTAAGAAATTTTTTTAGTACAAAATCTTTCTTAATAATGATTAAGGAGGTCAGTAATGATAGAAATTAAAACATTAACGAATAATGATTTTAATGAGTATAAGAGACTTGTTTCGACAGTCAATGAAGAATTCACTCAAGATTCACATTATAGTCAAACAATGACTGACACCTTAATACATGACATTTTAAATCAAGGTTCACCGAAATGTATTGTATTTGGCTGTTATGAAAACGAAACACTTATCGCAACAGCTGCCTTAGAACAAATTCGATACGTTGGAAAAGAACATAAATCATTAATTAAATACAACTTTGTTACTAATAACGATAAATCGATTAATAGCGAGCTCATTAATTTCATTATTAATTATGCACGGCAGAACAATTACGAATCTTTACTTACATCAATTGTGTCAAACAACATAGGTGCTAAAGTTTTCTATAGTGCACTAGGATTCGACATTCTTGGTTTTGAGAAAAATGCAATTAAAATCGGAAATACCTATTTCGATGAACATTGGCTTTTTTATGATTTGATTAATAAGTAATACAGTTTTATATATTCTACATTTCTCATAAATTCAAATCATATAGGTTCTATTTTTCATACAACTACTCTACTATTGAGTAGTTGTTTTTTATTTGATATGATAACAATAAGTTTTTTCAGAATATTCTATGTTTTAGAGGTGTCAAAACTTAATGGTAACCGCAATTATTCATGGATTTATCTTAGCGATTGGTCTAATTTTACCTTTAGGTGCACAAAATGTATTTATTTTTAACCAAGGAGCTAATCAACCAAAATATAGATATGTATTGCCTGCAATAATTGCAGCCGGGTTGTCAGACAGCTTACTTATTATTATTGCAGTGGTAGGAGTATCTATCATTATTATGTCTTTACCTGTACTTCAAGCAATTATTTATATAGTTGGTTTAATTTTCTTGATGTATATGGCTTGGACCATTTGGCATGATAAACCCTCAACAGATGGAGAAGCTCAAATTATGTCTCCAATGAAACAAGTAAGTTTTGCTTTATCAGTTTCATTACTCAATCCACATGCTATTTTAGATACAATTGGTGTAATTGGTAGTAGTGCTGCATTATATAGTGGCAGCAATAAAATTGCGTTTACAATCGCTTGTATTAGCGTTTCATGGTTATGGTTCTTTTTACTCGCAATTTTAGGAGAAATGGTTGGATCAATTGATAAAACCGGAAAATTATTAACAATAATCAATAAATTATCAAGCATAATAATTATTATTGTTGCTCTGATGATATTACAAAAACTTATTCAATTATTATTCTAAAGCGTTATACAAAAGACATGCTTGTGTCTATGTATAACGCTTTATTTATTATAAATTTGGATCAATTAACTCAACAAATTTAAATGTTCCATTGTCATATTCAAATTTCAGGATATTACAATTACCGATATTATGCTTTAATGCTTCATCTAGTTTAAGGCAATATCTTAAAAATACTCCCATTATTGTTCCATGACTCACGACTAATGCATTATTCTTTGTTTGAGACATAATGTCATGTAAAGTTTTCACAATGCGATCTTCAACTTGTTGCCTTGCCTCTCCTTTGAAAGGAACAATTCGATCTCCGAATAAGTCTTCAGGCTTGTATAGATTATCAAATAGATAGACTGACTCACCTTCAAATAATCCAAAATGCCATTCCTTCAGTCCCTTAAAACGTTGATACGATTGGTTAGGTGCAACATTTTCAAGTGTGTCACTTGCGCGTTCTTGCGTTGATGATGCATATAAATCGAAGTTTATCCCCTTAGTTTCATAATAACTACGTGCCTTTTGAGCTTGAGCAATTCCAAGTTCTGTTAGCGGCGAATCTCCAAATCCCTGAATTAGTCCCTTAAAATTAAACAAAGTTTGTCCGTGGCGCATTAAATATAACGTTTTAGCCAACAATAACACCTCTTCAATAAAAAGTATTGATAGCTCAAAATGTATTCTCTTTTTATTAAAATGAGTACCAAATATATTAAACCATTATTTAAACTTTTTCGGTAGCGAAAACCTTTGCTTTTGATGTACATTTTTTCATAAGTAATGATGATTTTAGTTTAAAAGATAATGTGACGGGGTAAAACGCAATGAAGAGTACAGAATTTTAAAGGAGTGAGTGTTTATGGATAATCATAATCAATGTAATTATGTGAATCCACAAAATGTTTCACTTGACTGGGAATGTTTTATAATTAGTAAAAGTGAAATGTTGTTAGATGGTGTACCAAATGAACTTATCAACACTTGGTTAGATAAAGACATTATTACACCATTTTCGATAAGAAATGATGAAATAAACTTTAAAACAAAAGATATTTGGGATGCACTAATACATCATAATTGGTACTACTCAAATTAATTTGCCATATATAAGCTAATAGCTCTATTTGTAGTTTCAATTAATTGATGATCTGTGTAATTAGACATCACATATGCTCTAATTACTTGGTGTCTTTCTTCTAATCGAGGGAATGCTTTATCTTCACTAACGTGTTCGGCCAATATACCAAATGGTGTGTTATCATTTTGAAAACCCATGATGAAATTGTAAAACGTCATAAGACTTGCCCCCTTCATTTATTAAGCGCTATTTAAAGTGTTATTATCTGTCTCTTTATACACATCT
>NZ_JACYVY010000043.1:0-14290 GCF_017151825.1 Staphylococcus sp. EG-SA-18 | reverse complement strand
CGGTAAATCTTTTAATAAATATTTAATTTTATTAAAAGTTAAAAAGGTTTAATATAAAAATGTAATAAAATTTATAAAGAAAGGAAATGATTTTTATGGTCAAAAAAAGACTATTAGCTGCAACATTGTCGTTAGGAATAATCACTCCTATTGCTACTTCGTTTCATGAATCTAAAGCTGATAACAATATTGAGAATATTGGTGATGGCGCTGAGGTAGTCAAAAGAACAGAAGATACAAGTAGCGATAAGTGGGGGGTCACACAAAATATTCAGTTTGATTTTGTTAAAGATAAAAAGTATAACAAAGACGCTTTGATTTTAAAAATGCAAGGTTTTATCAATTCAAAGACTACTTATTACAATTACAAAAACACAGATCATATAAAAGCAATGAGGTGGCCTTTCCAATACAATATTGGTCTCAAAACAAATGACCCCAATGTAGATTTAATAAATTATCTACCTAAAAATAAAATAGATTCAGTAAATGTTAGTCAAACATTAGGTTATAACATAGGTGGTAATTTTAATAGTGGTCCATCAACAGGAGGTAATGGTTCATTTAATTATTCAAAAACAATTAGTTATAATCAACAAAACTATATCAGTGAAGTAGAACGTCAAAATTCAAAAAGTGTTCAATGGGGAATAAAAGCTAATTCATTTATCACATCATTAGGTAAAATGTCTGGACATGATCCAAATTTATTTGTTGGATATAAACCATATAGTCAAAATCCGAGAGACTATTTTGTTCCAGACAATGAATTACCCCCATTAGTACACAGTG
This sequence comes from Staphylococcus sp. EG-SA-18, assembly GCF_017151825.1. Classification (NCBI taxonomy): domain Bacteria; kingdom Bacillati; phylum Bacillota; class Bacilli; order Caryophanales; family Staphylococcaceae; genus Staphylococcus; species Staphylococcus sp. EG-SA-18. The sequence goes on along the minus strand of NZ_JACYVY010000043.1, from coordinate 13,498 downwards.
GTTTCAATCCTTCATTTATTGCAACTGTTTCTCATGAAAAAGGCTCAGGAGATACAAGTGAATTTGAAATAACGTATGGCAGAAATATGGATGTTACTCATGCTACTAGAAGAACAACACACTATGGCAATAGTTATTTAGAAGGATCTAGAATACACAACGCATTTGTAAACAGAAATTACACAGTTAAATATGAAGTGAACTGGAAAACTCATGAAATTAAAGTGAAAGGACATAATTGATATGAAAAAAATAGTCAAATCATCAGTTGTTACATCAATTGCATTGCTTTTGCTATCCAATACAGTTGATGCAGCTCAACATATCACACCTGTAAGTGAGAAAAAGGTTGATGATAAAATTACTTTGTACAAAACAACTGCAACATCAGATTCCGATAAGTTAAAAATTTCTCAGATTTTAACTTTTAATTTTATTAAAGATAAAAGTTATGATAAAGATACATTAATACTCAAAGCTGCTGGAAACATTTATTCTGGCTATACAAAGCCAAATCCAAAAGACACTATTAGTTCTCAATTTTATTGGGGTTCTAAGTACAACATTTCAATTAATTCAGATTCTAATGACTCAGTAAACGTTGTAGATTATGCACCTAAAAATCAAAATGAAGAATTTCAAGTACAACAAACGGTAGGTTATTCTTATGGTGGAGATATTAATATCTCTAACGGCTTATCAGGTGGAGGTAATGGTTCAAAATCTTTTTCAGAGACAATTAACTATAAACAAGAAAGCTATAGAACTAGCTTAGATAAAAGAACTAATTTCAAAAAAATTGGTTGGGATGTTGAAGCACATAAAATTATGAATAATGGTTGGGGACCATATGGCAGAGATAGTTATCATTCAACTTATGGTAATGAAATGTTTTTAGGCTCAAGACAAAGCAACTTAAATGCTGGACAAAACTTCTTGGAATATCACAAAATGCCAGTGTTATCCAGAGGTAACTTCAATCCAGAATTTATTGGTGTCCTATCTCGAAAACAAAACGCTGCAAAAAAATCGAAAATTACTGTTACTTATCAAAGAGAAATGGATAGATATACAAACTTTTGGAATCAACTTCACTGGATAGGTAATAATTATAAAGATGAAAATAGAGCAACTCATACATCAATTTATGAAGTTGATTGGGAAAATCATACAGTTAAATTAATAGATACTCAATCTAAGGAAAAAAATCCTATGAGCTAAACAGATAGATAATCAAAAAATCTTAAATATGTTAAAATTTACAAACACTTTCTTTCTATATTAGGGTAACCACGTCTTAATTGACGTGGTTATTTTTTCAGGGCAAAAAAAGGGCGGATTATTTAAATAAGGACAAACACTTGTGGAAAATTTAAAAGGTTAAAAATAATAAAGAACTTGGTATAACAAGGGTTTTATACATTTGCGTACAACGACGAAATGTCAATTTACCATCACATTATGACGATATGTTTATTTTAAACACACAAGCTCATGCGCGTCTTGATCAAATGGCACAACAGTTTGAAGTTGTTTGTAATGGCTTGAACGAAAATGAAGGACAAGCAATTCAAACGATGGATCAATCTGCCTCTCTAATACGGTCAAACTTAATTCAAGTTAAAGAACAATTAGAAAAACTAGCTGTATACTAATTAATTTATTAAATGCTACTTGTTTTCATTGAGAATAAGTAGTTTTTTCAAACATAAAAGTTTTACAAACACATAAATGGGTGATGAGCTATGTTTAAAAGAACTAAACTAATCTTAATAGCAACGATTCTACTATCAGGATGTTCAACTACCAATAACGAATCCAACAATGAAACAAAATCTGTGCCAGAAGAAATGGAAGCTTCAAAATATGTAGGTCAAGGCTTCCAACCACCTGCAGAAAAAGATGCGGTTGAATTTGCGAAAAAGCATAAAGATAAAATTGCTAAACGTGGCGAACAATTTTTTATGGATAACTTTGGACTAAAAGTTAAAGCTACAAATGTTGTAGGTAGTGGCGACGGTGTAGAAGTATTCGTGCATTGTGATGACCACGACATCGTATTTAATGCAAGTATTCCATTTGACAAATCAATTATTGACAGTGATAGCTCATTAAGAAGTGAGGATAAAGGCGATGATATGAGTACTTTAGTTGGTACAGTGTTGAGTGGCTTTGAATATCGAGCGCAAAAAGAAAAGTATGATAATTTATATAAATTTTTCAAAGAAAATGAAAAGAAATATCAATATACAGGATTTACTAAAGAGGCAATTAACAAAACACAAAATAGTGGATATGAAAATGAATATTTTTATATAGTTGCTAATATACCGACGCTCCAAGAATATAGGAAATATTACGAACCCCTAATAAAGAAAAATAATCTGAATTTTAAAAAAGGTATGAAACAAGCAAGGAAAGGAGTAGGCTATAAAGCTGCAATAGAAGTACATACAACATTGTTTTCGAGAAGTAGTAACTTTTCAAAGGACAAAAAATTAGATGATGTTATAGATTTGTCTGAAAGTACGAAAAAGTTACACCTTAATTTTGAAAATACGAAAATATTTTTACAACTAGCAAAATCTACTATTAGTACTAATCGAGTTAATTACAGTGATAATGAGTCTATAAGGATTGAGGTCGAATGACTTGAAATCAGCTAATTTCTCTATATTCTAAACAAACACATAAATGGGTGATGAGCTATGTTTAAAAGAACTAAACTAATCTTAATAGCAACATTACTGCTATCAGGATGTTCAACTACCAATAACGAATCCAACAATGAAACAAAATCAGTACCAGAAGAAATGGAAGCTTCAAAATATGTTGGACAAGGCTTCCAACCACCTGCAGAAAAAGATGCGATTGAATTTGCGAAGAAGCATCGTAAAGAATTTGAAAAAGTAGGTGAACAATTCTTTAAAGACAACTTTGGACTGAAGGTAAAGGCTACCAATGTTGTAGGTAAAGATGATGGTATAGAAGTTTATGTGCATTGCGATGATCATGGCATTGTATTTAATGCAAGTTTGCCCTTGTACAAAGATGCCATCCATCAAAAAGGATCAATGCGTAGTAATGACAACGGTGATGATATGAGTATGATGGTGGGTACAGTGCTGAGTGGCTTTGAATATCGAGCGCAAAAAGAAAAGTATGATAACTTATATAAATTTTTCAAAGAAAATGAAAAGAAATATCAATATACAGGTTTTACTAAAGAAGCAATTAATAAGACACAAAACGTTGGATATAAAAATGAATATTTTTATATTACATACTCTTCTAGAAGTTTAAAAGAATATCGAAAGTATTATGAACCTTTGATTCAAAAAAATGATAAGGAATTCAAAGAAGGAATGGAACGAGCAAGAAAAGAAGTGAATTATGCCGCTGATACAGATGCAGTAGCGACACTGTTTAGTACAAAGAAAAATTTTACTAATGACAATACAGAAGATGATGTAATTGAACTAAGTGATAAATTATATAATTTAAAAAATAAACCAGATAAATCTACAATTACAATTCAAATAGGTAAGCCTACTATTAATACTAAAAAAGCCTTTTATGATGATAATCGTCCAATAGAATATGGGGTGCACAGTAAAGGTGAATAAAATTTTAAAAAATTGCTTTTAATATTCTAAACAAACACATAAATGGGAGATGAGCTATGTTTAAAAGAATTAAACTAATCTTAATAGCAACGATAATACTATCAGGATGTTCAACTACCAATAACGAATCTAATAAAGAAACAAAATCAGTACCAGAAGAAATGGAAGCTTCAAAATATGTAGGTCAAGGCTTCCAACCACCTGCAGAAAAAGATGCGATTGAATTTGCGAAGAAGCATAAAGATAAAATTGCTAAACGTGGCGAACAATTTTTTATGGATAACTTCGGTCTAAAAGTTAAAGCTACGAATGTTGTAGGTAGTGGCGACGGCGTAGAAGTATACGTGCATTGTGATGACCACGATATCGTATTTAATGCGAGTATTCCATTTGACAAATCAATTATTGACAGTGATAGCTCATTAAGAAGTGAGGATAAAGGCGATGATATGAGTACTTTAGTTGGTACAGTGTTGAGTGGCTTTGAATATCGAGCACATAAGGAAGAGTTGGATAATTTAACAGAAGTTTTAAAAGAATATAAAAGTAAATATAAATATACTGGTTATACTGAAAATGCAATTATGAAAACGCAGAATAGTGGTTTTAGAAATGAGTATTATTATTTGACTGCAATTCCATATACTTTAGATGAATATAAAAAGTATTTTCAACCCTTAATCAAAGAGGATGATAAGTCTTTTAGGGACGGTATCAGAAACTCAAAAAAACAACTTAAAGATAAATCACGTCCATATGTTGTTACAACTTTATTTAGTACTAAAGATAATTTTACTAAAGATAATACAATAGACGAGATGATTGATTTTTCTGAAGTGCTAAAAAAGAAAAAGAATATTCCTCATGATTTGAATGTTTCTCTTCAAATTTCTAATAAATATATAAATACAACAAGACCTAATTATAGTAAGAAGGATGTAATAGAAGTAGGTGTATTTAATCATGAATAAGCTAACACGAATGATTAAACTAAAAACAATAAAAAGATAGGTTCAAAAAAGCCATCTCAAAAATTAATCAAACAAACAACATTCCAACCAATGCTCGCAAATCGCAAATTCATTATACATCACCAACTTAATTAATTTTCATTTTAAGCATAGTTATTGAGGTTTTGTGATATATAGTATAAAATTAATGGGAATTAAATTTAATAATGTAAAATTCATCTTCGGGGTCGGGTGTAATTCCCAACCGGCAGTAAATTAAGCCTGCGACCTGCTAGTATGTATCATATTAGTGGCTGATCTAGTGAGATTCTAGAGCCGACAGTATAGTCTGGATGGGAGAAGATGGAGGTTTTTTGTTGTGCAATAATCCTCCTATTCTTACGAGATGAATGGAAGGAGAAAATTGAATATGCAACAAAATAAACGTCTTATCACAATAAGTATGTTGAGCGCGATTGCGTTTGTGTTAACTTTTATCAAGTTTCCTATACCATTTTTGCCACCATACTTAACTTTAGATTTTAGTGATGTACCGTCACTACTAGCTACATTTACGTTTGGACCAGTTGCCGGTATCGTAGTTGCACTGGTTAAAAATTTATTGAACTACTTATTTAGTATGGGCGATCCAGTTGGACCATTTGCTAACTTTTTAGCAGGCGCAAGTTTCTTATTAACTGCTTACGCCATCTATAAAAATAAACGTTCAACAAAATCTTTGATTACTGGATTAATCATTGCAACAATCGTTATGACTATCGTGTTGAGTATTTTGAACTATTTCGTTCTATTACCTTTGTACGGTATGATATTTAACTTAGCTGATATCGCAAATAATCTTAAAGTAATCATTGTTTCAGGAATTATACCATTCAATATTATTAAAGGTATCGTTATTTCTATTGTATTTATTTTACTATATAGAAGGCTTGCGAATTTCTTGAAAAGAATTTAATCAAATTAAAGCAAAATAATATACACATAATAATAAAAAGCAGGTGACTATCAATAAACGATAGCTTGCCTGCTTTTTCTATAGAACATTTGTCTAAAAAATCAATTATTCAAATTTTAAAGCGTCCCCATCAAATGATTCGTCTGCAATTTTAATAGAATCTGTAGGGCATCCATCAATTGCATCTTCCATATCTTCATATAATTCCTCAGGTACTTCTGCAGTACCTTGGTTATCGTCAAGGATTACGAAAGCAATACCTTCGTCGTCGTAATCATATATATCTGGCGCTGCTGCACCGCATGCACCACATGCAATACAAGTATCCATATCAACGATTGTATATTTTGCCAATGTCTTCGCCTCCTTTGATAAAAATGCTAAAATAGTAATGTGACTAAAATTTTAGACAGCATCATTTTTATTTTCAAATTATCCGTTTTACAGAGTGAGGGTTAAATTTGCAACACATTATAAAAACAGCATTACAACAAACATTTAACTATAAAACAAATAAAAGTATTTACAATATCTTAGTTGGTAAGAAATCTCACCAAACCTTTTTTGACGCTTGTAGTCAACAACAGTTGTCATTATATCACAGTTTACCACTATTAAAATATCCGTCTTTTGAGCTATTTTTAGAAAAAATCAATGAATTTAATGCTGAAATGGAAATCATGTTGCATCCTAGATATACATTTGAAAGCATGGGGCAAACATTTCAAGCAATTCAACTATTAGTGCAAACCATGTCTAATACCAAACAACATGTTTTTCATTTTGTACCAATCTCTCAAAATAATAAGATACAAGAAACTGTAAAGATTGTCTATAACTACATTAAAGAAAACCAATTACAAATTGATTTTGAAAATGAACTACATAACTTGTTTAAAGCAATAACTTTAAAAGGGCCATGTTACTTACATTATTATTTGCAAGGCTATGATGAACCAATGTATACGAGACAGCAAGTTAGTTTAATAGAAAAGCTATCTCAACAGCAATTGTTTGAATACGAAATGAATAATTTAGTGACAATGATGTTTGAATTAGAAAGTGGAGAATATACTATTTTATCAAAAATAATAATGAAACCTACATTATTAAATCAAACTTATATTACTTATACAAAATTGCTTGAACAATTCACGATGGAAGATATAGCGGCTCAACAACAAGTTAAAATCAATACTATCGAAGATCATGTACTTGAAATCTTAATCAAAGGTTACATGTCTAATTACGATGATTATGTTGAACTAGAAGATCAACTCCAGTTTTTGAATTTTTATCAACAGCATCGTGGCGAACGATTAAAATTTTACAAAGAACAATTTGACACGTTATCATATTTTCAATTAAAAGTATTAATCGTTGGATTTGAAAGAGGTGATCTGAATGTTGCATGATATTTTACGAAACAAATTTGGATTCGAGAGTTTTAAACCGGGACAACAGGAAATTATAGAAAGTATAATGTCTCAACAACACACTCTAGGTATACTTCCAACTGGAAGTGGAAAGAGTTTGTGTTATCAAATACCTACGTATTTATCAGGTAAGCCGACATTAATTATCTCACCGTTAATATCTTTAATGGATGACCAAGTTATGCAGTTGAAAATAAATGGAGAAAAACGTGTAACATGTATTCACTCTGGTATGGATGAAATTGAGAAAAAGCATAATATTAAATGTTTACGACATAGCCGCTTCATCTTTCTAAGTCCAGAATTTCTCTTGCAACCGTCAAATTTTAAATTAATATCTATGATAGACTTTGGCATGATTGTTCTAGATGAAGCACATTGCCTATCTGAATGGGGATATGATTTCAGACCACATTATGCTCTAATAGGAAAAGTAACAAAGCATTTTAAAGAAGCGGTTGTCTTAGCATTGACAGCAACTGCACCACCGCATTTACAAGATGATTTGACGGAAATGTTAGCGATTCAATTTAACGTTATTAAAACTACAATGAATCGCCCAAACATAAGCTTTAAGCATCTTAATTTTCATGATGACGAAGATAAAATTGAGTGGTTGCTGCCGTTTCTACAACAGTCGGGACCAACGATTATTTATGTCTCATCGAAAAAGATGTGTCTGAATTTAGCGCAACTTATTTATGATTCAGGTTTTCTTACAGGTATTTATCATGGTGATATGAATTATCAAGAGCGACACACAGTTCAACAACAATTTTTAAATAATGATATTCCGATTATAGTCGCAACGAGTGCTTTTGGTATGGGAATTAATAAAAAAGATATTCGCACAATCATTCACTTTCATCTTTCAACAAGTCCTTCTAACTACATTCAAGAAATTGGCCGTGCGGGTCGCGATGGTGAACTAAGTCAGGCAATTAGTTTATTCCAACCGGACGATAAATATATTTTAGAAACGTTATTATTTGCAGATATGATAACAGAAGAAGATGTACAAAATTTCGAAATAGGAGAATTTTTAGCTCCCGATAAACAAGACGTTTTGACAACGTTGCATTCATTCTATAGTATCGGCGCCTTGAAACAGATATTTAAGCAATCATTTAAACGAAAGCAATTAGGATTCTTTCGCATGATTGGCTATTGCAAATTGGATCAATGTAGACGGAAGTATTTATTAGAATTTTTCGGTGAATATCCACCGGCACAAGATCGATGTTGTGACAATGATTCTAATATAACTGATATCGCAATTTTAAATAAGAAGAAGGTAATTAGAAGTATTGGATTTGATGAAAAGTTGCAAAATTTATTTCTCAGATAGTATTACTTTACTAAAAGAAAATTGACAAGCTATAATTAGTGTATACACAATTGAAAAATGATTGAAATAATTTTGAAAAATATACATAAACATATGTCATGTGGGTATATTTTATGTAAAATCATTGTAATAGAATAGAAAGGAAGATGGCTATGTCTAATAATTTTAAAGATGACTTTGAAAAAAATCGTCAATCGATAGACACAAATTCACATCAAGACCATACGGAAGATGTTGAAAAAGACCAATCAGAATTAGAACATCAGGATACAATAGAGAATGCGGAGCAACAGTTTCCGCCAAGAAATGCCCAAAGAAGAAAAAGACGCCGTGATTTAGCAACGAATCATAATAAACAAGTTCACAATGAATCACAAACATCTGAAGACAATGTTCAAAATGAGGCTGGCACAATAGATGATCGTCAAGTCGAATCATCACACAGTACTGAAAGTCAAGAACCTAGCCATCAAGACAGTACACCTCAACATGAAGAGGAATATTATAATAAGAATGCTTTTGCAATGGATAAATCACATCCAGAACCAATCGAAGACAATGATAAACACGAGACTATTAAAGAAGCAGAAAATAACACTGAGCATTCAACAGTTTCTGATAAGAGTGAAGCTGAACAATCTCAGCAACCTAAACCATATTTTGCAACAGGTGCTAACCAAGCAAATACATCAAAAGATAAACATGATGATGTAACTGTTAAGCAAGACAAAGATGAATCTAAAGATCATCATAGTGGTAAAAAAGGCGCAGCAATTGGTGCTGGAACAGCGGGTGTTGCAGGTGCAGCTGGTGCAATGGGTGTTTCTAAAGCTAAGAAACATTCAAATGACGCTCAAAACAAAAGTAATTCTGACAAGTCGAATAACTCGACTGAGGATAAAGTGTCTCAAGATAAGTCTAAAGATCATCATAATGGCAAAAAAGGTGCAGCGATCGGTGCTGGAACAGCAGGTTTGGCTGGAGGCGCAGCAAGTAAAAGTGCTTCTGCCGCTTCAAAACCACATGCCTCTAATAATGCAAGCCAAAACCATGATGAACATGACAATCATGACAGAGATAAAGAACGTAAAAAAGGTGGCATGGCCAAAGTATTGTTACCATTAATTGCAGCTGTACTAATTATCGGTGCATTAGCGATATTTGGAGGCATGGCATTAAACAATCATAATAATGGTACAAAAGAAAATAAAATCGCGAATACAAATAAAAATAATGCTGATGAAAGTAAAGACAAAGACACATCTAAAGACGCTTCTAAAGATAAATCAAAATCTACAGACAGTGATAAATCAAAAGAGGATCAAGACAAAGCGACTAAAGATGAATCTGATAATGATCAAAACAACGCTAATCAAGCGAACAATCAAGCACAAAATAATCAAAATCAACAACAAGCTAATCAAAATCAACAACAGCAACAACAACGTCAAGGTGGTGGCCAAAGACATACAGTGAATGGTCAAGAAAACTTATACCGTATCGCAATTCAATACTACGGTTCAGGTTCACCGGAAAATGTTGAAAAAATTAGACGTGCCAATGGTTTAAGTGGTAACAATATTAGAAACGGTCAACAAATCGTTATTCCATAATATAACTATATAAATTGTAACTGAACTGCTATATACAAACGTGCATATTAAAAGTATCTCTAAATATTTTGGAGAACTTAAATTGCGCTTATAAGTATGTAGCGGTTTTTTCATTTTTCAAAGTTTGTTATTTAACAAGGTGTTGTCTCGAATATTGGCATATCAATTAAATTTTTTACATAGTCATCAAAAAGATAAAACACCACAATCAACAAATTTAACGAGGAAGAATAAAAAATAAATCAACATATTAAATTGTAGTGTTATTCAACTCCGTAGCTAACAATTCTCTATGCATATTAAACAAATTGTCGAAAATATATCATAAATCTTCAAGCACAGACTTAGCGCATCAATCACTGAACTGTTATAATAGTTTGGGATTAAAGGAGGCCGAAACAATGCAAAAAGTTGAAAGTATCATAATTGGTGGAGGGCCATGCGGATTAAGTGCGGCTATTGAACAAAAAAGAAAAGGTATTGATACCTTAATTATTGAAAAGGGTAATGTCGTTGAATCAATATATAATTATCCTACTCACCAAACATTTTTCTCATCAAGTGATAAATTAAGTATTGGGGACGTACCGTTTATCGTTGAAGAAAGTAAACCAAGACGTAATCAAGCGCTAGTTTATTACCGAGAAGTTGTAAAACATCATCAATTAAAAGTAAATGCATTTGAAGAAGTATTAACTGTTAAAAAAATGAATAATAAATTTACAATTACTACGACGAAAGATGTTTATGAATGTCGATTTTTAACAATCGCGACAGGCTATTATGGTCAGCATAATACATTAGAGGTTGAAGGTGCGGATTTACCTAAAGTGTTCCATTATTTTAAAGAGGCACATCCGTATTTTGATCAAGATGTTGTTATTATTGGTGGTAAGAATTCGGCTATCGATGCTGCTTTGGAGTTGGAAAAAGCTGGTGCTAACGTGACGGTTCTATATCGTGGTGGAGATTATTCGCCTTCAATTAAACCGTGGATACTTCCAAATTTCACAGCATTAGTAAATCATGAAAAAATTGACATGGAATTTAATGCTAATGTTACCCAAATAACTGAAGATACTGTGACTTATGAAGTAAATGGTGAAAGTAAAACGATACACAATGATTATGTTTTTGCGATGATTGGTTATCATCCCGATTATGAATTTTTAAAATCTGTAGGTATTCAAATTAATACAAATGAATTTGGAACAGCGCCTATGTATAATAAAGAGACATACGAAACAAATATCGAAAATTGCTACATTGCAGGTGTGATTGCTGCAGGGAATGATGCGAATACCATTTTTATTGAAAATGGTAAATTCCACGGTGGCATTATTGCTCAAAGCATGCTAGCTAAGAAACAAACGCCGTTAGAATCATAAAAATAAAGGTCTATGTACTAAATATCTTAGTTATACAACGACTGACATTCATGATATGTCAAATGAGGTTGATGACTAATGATTGTACATAGACCTTTTTATGTTACGTAATCATTATAATTCAAAATATGATTTGATTTCAGCTTTATCTAAATTGTTGCTTAACGCAACTAATAATTTTAATCTTGCTTTTGGACCATTCAAACCGTTAGAAAAAATAAAACCTTGTTGTGCGAGTTGGTAACCACCACCATCGTATGCGTAAGTTGGACTCACAATACCATTAAAGGAACGTGAAACTAGCACAATAGGTATATTTAAAGATACTAATTGTTGAATGCCTTCTAATGCGCTTGGAGGTATGTTGCCTTGTCCTAACGCTTCAATAACCATACCATCGATACCTTCTCGACTATAAAAACTAAAAATGTCACCTGGCATACCCATATATGCTTTTACTAATGGTACATTTAGTTTGTCATTGACATTTTCCAATGCTTGTTGGCGATATGGCATATGATGGAATTGCACACGATCCTTTGTCAATACACCTAGCGGACCATGATTTGGACTTTGAAATGTGTTTGTATTAGACGTATGTGTTTTGGTAACATTACGCGCCGTATGAATTTCATCATTAAATACAACCATCACGCCTTTATGACGGGCCTTTTCATCAGAGGCAACGCGAATAGCGGAAATATAATTATATAATCCGTCAGAACCAATTTCATTAGACGAGCGCATTGCGCCAGTAATAACAACAGGTTGCTCGATACCTAATATTAAATCAAGTAAAAAGGCAGTTTCTTCTAACGTATCGGTACCATGCGTGATAACGAAACCATCATAATATTTATTTGTTACTGCTTCTAAAATAATATCCTTTAATTGTTTAACATGTTGGATTGTCATATGAGGTGATGGTACATTAAAAGGATTTAATTCATCTATTTGTGCATATTGATTTATGACATCTTGATGCATTGAAATAGGGTTGGTATCATTTGTTACTACTTTATTAGATTGGTCTTGTGACATACTAATGGTGCCACCAGTATGAATAACAAGTAGATGTTTCATATATTTCCTCCTATATTTAATTTACCTAATTATGATAAAATATTATTCATAAAACGACAAGGAAGGGAAATGACGCATGAAAGCCATTAATATTGCATTAGATGGTCCAGCTGCTGCCGGAAAAAGTACAATTGCGAAACGTGTAGCCAGCGAACTATCAATGATTTATGTCGATACAGGAGCAATGTATCGTGCATTAACATACAAATATTTAAAATTAAACAAAACTGAGGACTTTGCAAAACTAGTTGACCAAACAACATTAGATTTAACTTATAAAGCAGATAAAGGTCAATGTGTCATTTTAGATAACGAAGATGTAACAGACTTTTTAAGAAATAATGATGTGACGCAACATGTTTCATACGTTGCATCTAAAGAGCCAGTACGTTCATTCGCCGTTAAAAAACAAAAAGAGTTAGCTGCAGAAAAAGGTATCGTAATGGATGGTCGCGATATCGGAACTGTAGTGCTACCAGATGCAGATTTAAAAGTATATATGATTGCATCAGTTGAAGAGCGAGCAGAAAGAAGATATAAAGATAATCAATTAAGAGGTATCGAATCAAATTTTGAAGATTTAAAACGTGATATTGAAGCTCGTGATCAATATGACATGAACCGTGAAATATCACCATTAAGAAAAGCAGATGATGCAGTGACATTAGATACGACAGGCAAGTCGATTGAAGAAGTTACTGACGAAATTTTAGCGATGGTGAGTCAAATTAAATAATTAAGAAGCTAACATTAATAAAATTTATAATTACTTGATGAACGGAAAAGGCTGTTTTTATTCTAATCGAATAGAAATGGTCTTTTGTTAATTTATAAACGAATAACGATAATACTAGAAATAAAAGTGCGTAATTAAACCAAGCATATTAGTAATTCAACTGATTTATAAACAACCTATGAATTGTATTAACAAAAAAGCTAAAATAGCATGTTATTTAAATTTACTTTTTTAAAATTAAAGAGATGCTTTAAAATACATCAATATTAAAGTGCTATTTAGCAATGACTTATTATTACGATTAACAAATATAATGATTAAAGAATGATGCCTAATATACAC
>NZ_JACYVY010000042.1:0-14290 GCF_017151825.1 Staphylococcus sp. EG-SA-18 | reverse complement strand
GATTTGTATAAGAGACAGTTCTTAAACTGGTATAATAAATTTATGTTGAAATGAATATTGTATGACAGGGTATTCACTTTTATTAAAAGGTAAAATTAAATAAAGGTTTTATAGAACGTATTTAAATATATGAGGAGTAAACAAATGGCTGATAGAACGAATAAAGAAATTAAAACAGGACGCTTTATTGCAACTGCATCAATCGTATTCTCAATATTATTGATTATTCATTACTTTGTTTCGTTGGATAATGCGACTGCCAAAGCATTACTTAATTTAACGAATCAAAACACTTCAGATAAAGCGATTGATTACATTTTAAACAGCTTTAGATTCACTGGTATTATGTATATTTTGGCTTATCTAGCAGGCTTCATCACTTTTTGGAATCGACATACTTATGTGTGGTGGTTTATGTTTGCAGTTTATGTATCAAATAGTTTGTTTACGTTGATTAATTTATCAATCACAATTCAAGCAATAAAAGCTGCACACGGTGCGTACTTAACATTGCCAATTTTAATCGTTATTATAGGTTCGGTTGCATTAGCGATTTATATGCTTGTTGTTTCTATCAAACGTAAAAGTACATTTAATCGCTAGAAAATTGATTTTAACAATAAAAATATGATATACTACTTGTCGTATATAAGGAACGGAGGACAATTTATGCATACATTTTTAATCGTATTATTAATCATTGATTGTATTGCATTAATAACTGTTGTACTACTCCAAGAAGGTAAAAGCAGTGGACTTTCAGGTGCCATCAGTGGTGGTGCTGAGCAGTTATTCGGTAAACAAAAACAACGTGGCGTCGATTTATTCTTAAATAGATTAACAATTATTTTATCAATATTATTTTTTGTACTTATGATTTGCATAAGTTATCTTGGTATGTAAGGTCCGGCGATGTAAATGTCGGGCTTTTTTATTTATAATTAAGAATGTAATAGTTTAACAATAAGCTATGTAAAATATATAGCCTAGTTAAGTATGCAAAGGGAGCGTTAGATTTATGCAGATAAAATTACCAAAACCTTTCTTTTTTGAAGAAGGCAAACGTGCCGTGTTATTATTACATGGATTTACAGGCAATTCGTCTGATGTACGTCAATTAGGTCGATTTTTACAAAAAAAGGGATATACTTCGTATGCACCACAATATGAAGGTCACGCGGCACCACCAGAGGAAATACTGAAATCTAGTCCTTTCGTTTGGTTTAAAGATGCGTTAGATGGTTATGATTATCTTGTTGAACAAGGTTATGATGAAATTGTTGTTGCTGGTCTATCATTAGGTGGGGATTTTGCTTTAAAATTAAGCTTAAATAGAGATGTAAAGGGTATTGTAACGATGTGTGCACCAATGGGTGGCAAAACTGAAGGTGCCATTTATGAAGGCTTTTTAGAGTATGCACGTAATTTTAAAAAGTATGAAGGTAAAAATCAAGAGACTATTGATAATGAAATGGATCATTTTAAACCAACTGAAACTTTAAAAGAACTAAGTGAAGCATTAGATACGATTAAAGATCAAGTTGATGAGGTATTTGACCCAATTTTAGTGATTCAAGCAGAAAACGACAATATGATTGATCCACAATCCGCAAATTATATATATGACCATGTAGATTCTGATGACAAAGACATCAAGTGGTATAGTCAATCAGGACATGTTATTACGATTGATAAAGAAAAAGAACAAGTATTTGAAGATATTTATCAATTTTTAGAGTCATTAGACTGGTCAGAATAAAAAGAGATTTTAACATTAGAAAGGAGGGGCATAATGAATTTAAAGCAATCAATAGAAGAGATTATTAATCAACCTGAATATGAACCTATGTCAGTGTCAGATTTTCAAGATGCATTAGGTTTAAGTAGTGCCGACTCATTTAGAGATTTAATTAAGGTGCTCGTAGAATTAGAACAATCAGGATTAATTGAACGTACAAAAACAGACAGATATCAAAAAAAGCATAGTTCAAAAGGTCATTCAAAATTGATAAAGGGAACGTTAAGTCAAAATAAAAAAGGCTTTGCATTCTTAAGACCTGAAGATGAGGATATGGAAGATATATTTATTCCCCCAACAAAAATTAATCGTGCCTTAGATGGAGATACTGTAATTGTAGAAATACATCAATCTAAAGGTGAACATAAAGGTAAAATTGAAGGGGAAGTTAAGTCGATTGAGAAGCATTCAGTAACTCAAGTTGTTGGTACGTATAGTGAAGCTAGACATTTCGGATTTGTTATTCCAGATGATAAACGTATTATGCAAGATATTTTCATTCCTAAAGGACAAAGTTTAGGTGCAGTAGATGGGCATAAGGTACTTGTTCAAATTACTAAATATGCTGATGGTTCAGATAATCCAGAAGGACATATTTCTGCTATTTTAGGACATAAAAATGATCCTGGCGTAGATATTTTATCTATTATCTATCAACATGGCATAGAAATTGAATTTCCTGATGAAGTGTTACAAGAAGCTGAAGCAGTACCTGATCATATTGAAAATACTGAAATTAAAGGCCGTCATGATTTACGTGATGAATTGACAATCACAATTGATGGTGCTGATGCTAAAGACTTAGATGACGCAATTAGTGTTAAAAAGTTAGCGAACGGTAATACGCAATTAACTGTAAGTATTGCTGATGTCAGCTATTATGTAACAGAAGGTTCTGCATTGGATAAAGAGGCATATGATAGAGCGACAAGTGTATATCTTGTTGACCGTGTAATTCCAATGATTCCACATCGATTAAGTAATGGTATTTGTTCATTGAATCCTAATGTTGATCGTTTAACTCTAAGCTGTCGCATGGAAATCGATGCTAGTGGTCGCGTTGTTAAACATGAAATTTTTGATAGTGTTATACATTCTGATTATCGAATGACGTATGATGCGGTAAATCAGATTATTACTGAAAAGGATCCTAACATTCGCGAACAATATAAAGAAATTACGCCTATGTTAGATTTAGCACAAGATTTATCTAATCGTTTGATTCAAATGAGAAAACGACGTGGTGAAATCGATTTTGATATTAATGAAGCAAAAGTATTAGTTAACGAAGACGGTATACCAACAGATGTTCAATTAAGACAACGTGGCGAGGGTGAACGTCTAATTGAATCATTTATGTTAATTGCAAATGAAACAGTTGCTGAACATTTTAGTAAGTTAGATGTACCTTTTATTTACCGAGTGCATGAGCAACCTAAATCAGATCGCTTAAGACAATTCTTTGATTTTATTACAAACTTTGGCATCATGATTAAGGGTACTGGCGAAGATATTCATCCAACAACACTTCAAAAGGTTCAAGAAGAAGTAGAAGGTCGACCTGAACAAATGGTCATTTCAACAATGATGTTGCGTTCAATGCAACAAGCGCATTATGATGATGTGAACTTGGGACATTTTGGCTTATCAGCTGAATATTATACGCATTTTACATCACCAATTAGACGTTATCCTGATTTAACAGTTCATCGTTTAATCCGTAAGTATTTAATTGAGAAATCAATGGATAACAAAGAAGTGAAGCGTTGGGAAGACAAATTGCCTGAGTTAGCTGAACATACTTCTAAACGTGAACGTCGTGCTATTGAGGCAGAACGTGATACTGATGAATTGAAAAAAGCAGAATATATGATTCAACATATTGGTGATGAATTTGAAGGTATTGTCAGCTCAGTAGCTAACTTCGGTATGTTCATTGAATTGCCAAATACGATAGAAGGTATGGTTCATATTGCGAATATGACTGATGATTATTACCGTTTTGAAGAGCGTCAAATGGCATTAATTGGTGAGCGTCAAGCTAAAGTATTTAGAATTGGTGACACAGTTAAGGTTAAAGTGACGCATGTTGATGTAGATGAACGATTAATTGATTTTCAAATTGTAGGTATGCCTTTACCGAAAAATGATCGATCACAGCGCCCAGCGCGAGGTAAGACAATTCAAGCCAAAACGCGTGGTAAATCATTAGATAAATCAAAATCTGATGATAAAGGACGTAAGAAAAAGGGTAGTCAACGTAAAGGTAAAAATGAACGCAAAAATGACAAATCAGGAAATAGTAAACATAAGCCATTTTATAAAGATAAAAGTGTGAAAAAGAAAGCACGTCGTAAGAAAAAATAAGCAGCAATGAGGTGAGTATGAATGGCTAAGAAGAAATCACCAGGTACATTAGCGGAAAATCGTAAAGCAAGACATGATTATAATATTGAAGACACGATTGAAGCGGGAATCGTATTACAAGGTACAGAAATAAAATCGATTCGCCGAGGTAGTGCTAACCTTAAAGATAGTTACGCGCAAGTTAAAAACGGTGAAATGTATTTGAATAATATGCATATAGCACCATACGAAGAAGGGAATCGTTTTAATCACGATCCTCTTCGTTCTCGAAAATTATTATTGCATAAACGTGAAATCATTAAATTGGGTGATCAAACACGTGAAATTGGTTATTCGATTGTGCCATTAAAGCTTTATTTGAAGCATGGGCATTGTAAAGTATTACTTGGTGTCGCACGAGGTAAGAAAAAATATGATAAACGTCAAGCTTTGAAAGAAAAAGCAGTCAAACGAGATGTTGCGCGCGATATGAAAGCCCGTTATTAAGCGATTTAGTTGCTTAATCGGGCTATATTTGATATAGTTATATGTGCTTTTGTAAATTACAAAAGTATGATTTGTTTGATTTATTATTTCGGGGACGTTCATGGATTCGACAGGGGTCCCCCGAGCTCATTAAGCGTGTCGGAGGGTTGTCTTCGTCATCAACACACACAGTTTATAATAACTGGCAAATCAAACAATAATTTCGCAGTAGCTGCCTAATCGCACTCTGCATCGCCTAACAGCATTTCCTATATGCTGTTAACGCGATTCAACCTTAATAGGATATGCTAAACACTGCCGTTTGAAGTCTGTTTAGAAGAAACTTAATCAAGCTAGCATCATGTTGGTTGTTTATCACTTTTCATGATGCGAAACCTTTCGATAAACTACACACGTAGAAAGATGTGTATCAGGACCTCTGGACGCGGGTTCAAATCCCGCCGTCTCCATATTTGTAGCCTACAACCTTTGTGGATGTGGGCTTTTTTATATGTTTTTTATCTATTCTTGTGAGGAAGGTTAAATTAGCTGTGTACGTTGATATGATAGTATTTGCTTAGGTTCAAATTTTCATGAATGAAAAATTAATACTTGTGTACATATAAGATTTTGCGTTAAGGGTTGAAAGAATATGTGTCAAATAAGTGTCAAAAAAGTTGAGCTTAGAGTTTTAATATTGTTCATAAAAAAATTCTTTATATAAGATAATTCTTCATTCAAAACAACAAAAAAGAGTAGGCGAGCTACTCTTTTTTGTTGTATTTAACAATTAAATTAGTGTGTCATTATGAGTGTAGGTAAGCTAATTTATAATGACAATAATAATTACAAAGATTATAACGCTGTATGCGAGCATTCATAAATTTATACTTCATCTAAACTACTGTGGTCGTCATCTTTTTGCTTTTCTTTTTCTTTCTCTCGTTCTTGTTCTTTTTTGTACTCTTCTTCAAATTCTTTTTCTTTCTTTTCTACTTCTTCTCTTGTTTCCGCTCTATGAGAAAAATCCTCGGTTTTAAGTTTACTAAATTTGAATGATTTAGAATCAACTGTTTTATCTTCTGAGTATTTATGGACATTTAAATTAATATTTCCATCACCTCTTAACTCATAGATAAACATGGCTTGTGCAGTTTTGCCTTTTTTAATTTGATCTTGGTTATGTTCTGTCCAATCTTTATATTTTTTATCACTTAAAAGATAACCATCTCTTAATTTATTTACTGTATTTTTATCATCTTGAGTGATATTAATATAGTCATGAGAAATAGAAGATGGATTTAAGTCTTTATCGTCTTTTTTAGCAGTAATTTCCATTTTAAAAGCGATATATTTCTTTTTCTCATCTTTTTCATTGATGATAAACGGTTCTTTTATTTTAGCTTCAAATTTGTCACTAACAATAGTATCGCCTTTAATTTTTATATCCATATTTTTTTTGCTTTTAAATTCTTTAAGTTCTTCATTTAATTCTTCATTGTCATTTTCTTTCTTTTTGTGACTAGTGCTCTCTTTTTTTGCACTATCTTGATGATGTCCACAAGCACCTAAGATAAGTGTACTTGCTAATAATATCCCCATTACTTTTTTCATTTAACATGTCTCCTTTATTTCGCAAAAATTTATTTTAAAAACTCTAAATGACTTATCATTTTGAGTAATTAAACAAAGTTGATATTTTGTGAGATTCTAAGATGATATTAAATAATTCTTGTAATAATGATCCTATGTATTGTTGCAATAAATTAATGAAACTATAATTACTAATATTATATTACTTTTATTGATAGAAATATATTACTTTTTTAAAAAACTTGTAATATATCGAAAGATTTAAATGTAAAATTTTGATTTGTTAAGAAATTACGTTTGTAAAAATAAAAAAATCAACTTATTTGTATGAGATAAATATGTATTGAAGAAGAAGTGTTATTAATTTGGAAAATACTGGTCAAAGATGGGAGCTCTCAAAAGCGTTATTGTATTTTTTAGTCAATACAAATAGATTGCCGTAATAATAATCGTACTTGATGGTTAAAAAATTACTTAAGGCTATAAAGCAAAACTTTTTATATGAGCAGTCGAATATAACGTTTAAAATGATTGTTTTTGGATATAAACGATTAAGTAAAATGCTTTTTCAGTTTGAAATTAATCATATAAATTTCTTATGGGAAGGTTGATATCTTAATGATTAATATTATTTCAGCTATAGGATCTATTGGAACATTTATTATGGCTTTATTTTATTTTGTATCAGTTTCAGTTCAACTTTATCAAATGAAAATTAGCTTTCTGCCAGCTTTAGGTTTTAACCAAATTTTATTAGAAAGGGAGGAGGATCAACTTAATATAATGAATTCGGCAACAGAAGAGCATCATCATAAAGATTATATTAAACTATATAATTTAGGTGGCGGTGCTGCTAAAAAAATTGCAATAGAGGTTTTATTGGGTAATGATAAAGTCATTCAGAAAAAATACGTGAATATTTTACCTAGTAAAGAAGGGTACATGTTACCAATTAATAAAAATGTGTACGAAGAATTAGAAAGAACGATTGAGAACAATGGTTATGAAGCTGATTTGAATGTACGTATGACTTATTATCATAATGTAAGTCGCAAACAACAGGAAGTTATATTAAAAGGTCAAATCGACTGTTTTAATACTTATAATAATAAAGAAATTTATGATTTGCAGTTTATCTAAAAATTGATTTAAGAGGGTAGTTGTTTATTGCGAAAAATATCATTCAATTTTAATGAAATAATGGCGTCATTACTATAAAATATTACTTTATGTTGTAATGCATTTTTCTATAAGATAGAACTAAAAGGAGGGGCAAAGATGCAAATTAGACAAATACATCAACATGACTTTGCTCAAGTTGACCAGTTAATTAGAACGGCATTTGAAAATAGTGAACATGGTTATGGTAATGAATCAGAACTAGTAGACCAAATTCGTCTAAGTGATACGTATGACAATAACTTAGAATTAGTAGCTGTTCTTCAAAATGAAGTTGTAGGGCACGGTTTACTAAGTGAAGTTTATCTTGATAACGAGGCACAACGGGAAATTGGATTAGTGTTAGCACCTGTATCTGTTGATATTCATCATCAAAATAAAGGTATTGGGAAGCGATTGATTCAAGCATTAGAACGAGAAGCAATATTAAAAGGATATAATTTTATCAGTGTATTAGGATGGCCGACGTATTATGCCAATCTAGGATATCAACGCGCAAGTATGTACGACATTTATCCACCATATGATGGTATACCAGACGAAGCGTTTTTAATTAAAGAATTAAAAGTGAACAGTTTAGCGGGAAAAACAGGTACCATAAATTACACATCTGCTTTTGAAAAAATATGATTTCAAGCTAGGATTACATTAGGTAGAGTTCATATTAATAATAAAAAATGTTTGCAATGAAATCGTGCATTGTCGTTTGCAATTTTTAAAATAGCAATAAATAAAATGTTTGTTAGTAAAGTATTATTGTGGATAATAAAATATCGATACAAATTAATTGCTATAATGCGATTTTAGTGTATAATTCCATTAACAGAGATTAAATATATCTTTAAAGGGTATATAGTTAATATAAAATGACTTTTTAAAAAGAGGGAATAAAATGAATATGAAGAAAAAAGAAAAACACGCAATTCGGAAAAAATCGATTGGCGTGGCTTCAGTGCTTGTAGGTACGTTAATCGGTTTTGGACTACTCAGCAGTAAAGAAGCAGATGCAAGTGAAAATAGTGTTACGCAATCTGATAGCGCAAGTAACGAAAGCAAAAGTAATGATTCAAGTAGCGTTAGTGCTGCACCTAAAACAGACGACACAAACGTGAGTGATACTAAAACATCGTCAAACACTAATAATGGCGAAACGAGTGTGGCGCAAAATCCAGCACAACAGGAAACGACACAATCAGCATTAACAAATGCAACTACGGAAGAAACTCCGGTAACTGGTGAAGCTACTACGGCAACGAATCAAGCTAATACACCGGCAACAACTCAATCAAGCAATACAAATGCGGAGGAATTAGTGAATCAAACAAGTAATGAAACGACTTCTAATGATACTAATACAGTATCATCTGTAAATTCACCTCAAAATTCTACAAATGCGGAAAATGTTTCAACAACGCAAGATACTTCAACTGAAGCAACACCTTCAAACAATGAATCAGCTCCACAGAGTACAGATGCAAGTAATAAAGATGTAGTTAATCAAGCGGTTAATACAAGTGCGCCTAGAATGAGAGCATTTAGTTTATCGGCAGTAGCTGCAGATGCACCGGCAGCTGGCAAAGATATTACGAATCAGTTGACGAATGTGACAGTTGGTATTGACTCTGGAGATACAGTTTATCCGCACCAAGCAGGCTATGTCAAACTGAATTATGGTTTTTCAGTGCCTAATTCTGCTGTTAAAGGTGACACATTCAAAATAACTGTACCTAAAGAATTAAACTTAAATGGTGTAACTTCAACTGCTAAAGTGCCTCCAATTATGGCCGGAGATCAAGTATTGGCAAATGGTGTAATCGATAGTGATGGTAATGTTATTTATACATTTACAGACTATGTTGATACTAAAGAAAATGTAACAGCTAATATTACTATGCCAGCTTATATTGACCCTGAAAATGTTACAAAGACAGGTAATGTAACATTGACAACTGGCATAGGTAGTACAACAGCAAACAAAACAGTATTAGTAGATTATGAAAAATATGGTAAGTTTTATAACTTATCTATTAAAGGTACAATTGACCAAATCGATAAAACAAATAATACGTATCGTCAGACAATTTATGTCAATCCAAGTGGAGATAATGTTATTGCGCCGGTTTTAACAGGTAATTTAAAACCAAATACGGATAGTAATGCATTAATAGATCAGCAAAATACAAGTATTAAAGTATATAAAGTAGATAATGCAGCTGATTTATCTGAAAGTTACTTTGTGAATCCAGAAAACTTTGAGGATGTCACTAATAGTGTGAATATTACATTCCCAAATCCAAATCAATATAAAGTAGAGTTTAATACGCCTGATGATCAAATTACAACACCGTATATTGTAGTTGTTAATGGTCATATTGATCCGAATAGCAAAGGTGATTTAGCTTTACGTTCAACTTTATATGGATATGACTCAAGGTTTGTATGGAGATCTATGTCATGGGACAACGAAGTAGCATTTAATAACGGATCAGGTTCTGGTGACGGTATCGATAAACCAGTTGTTCCTGAACAACCTGATGAGCCTGGTGAAATTGAACCAATTCCAGAGGATTCAGATTCTGACCCAGGTTCAGATTCTGGCAGCGATTCTAATTCAGATAGCGGTTCAGATTCGGGTAGTGATTCTACATCAGATAGTGGTTCAGATTCAGCGAGTGATTCAGATTCAGCGAGTGATTCAGATTCCGACAGTGATTCCGACTCAGCGAGTGATTCAGATTCAGCAAGCGATTCAGATTCAGCGAGCGATTCAGATTCAGCGAGTGATTCAGATTCAGCGAGTGATTCAGATTCAGCAAGCGATTCCGACTCAGACAATGACTCGGATTCAGATAGCGATTCTGACTCAGACAGTGACTCAGATTCCGATAGCGATTCTGACTCAGACAGTGACTCAGATTCAGATAGCGATTCAGATTCAGATAGCGATTCAGATTCCGACAGTGATTCCGACTCAGACAGCGATTCTGACTCCGACAGTGATTCCGACTCAGACAGCGATTCAGATTCCGACAGTGATTCCGACTCAGATAGCGATTCCGACTCAGATAGCGACTCAGATTCAGACAGCGATTCAGATTCAGACAGCGATTCAGATTCAGATAGCGATTCAGATTCCAACAGTGACTCAGATTCCGACAGTGACTCGGATTCAGATAGCGATTCAGATTCCGACAGTGACTCAGATTCCGACAGTGACTCAGACTCAGACAGTGATTCGGATTCAGCGAGTGATTCGGATTCAGATAGTGATTCCGACTCCGACAGTGACTCGGATTCAGATAGCGACTCAGACTCGGATAGCGACTCGGATTCAGATAGCGATTCGGACTCAGATAGCGATTCAGAATCAGACAGCGATTCAGAATCAGACAGCGATTCAGATTCAGACAGCGACTCAGATTCAGATAGTGACTCGGATTCAGCGAGTGATTCAGACTCAGGTAGTGACTCCGATTCATCAAGTGATTCCGACTCAGAAAGTGATTCAAATAGCGATTCCGAGTCAGGTTCTAACAATAATGTAGTTCCGCCTAATTCACCTAAAAATGGTACTAATGCTTCTAATAAAAATGAGGCTAAAGATAGTAAAGAACCATTACCAGATACAGGTTCTGAAGATGAAGCAAATACGTCACTAATTTGGGGATTATTAGCATCAATAGGTTCATTACTACTTTTCAGAAGAAAAAAAGAAAATAAAGATAAGAAATAAGTAATAATGATATTAAATTAATCATATGATTCATGAAGAAGCCACCTTAAAAGGTGGCTTTTTTACTTGGATTTTCCAAATATATTGTTTGAATATAATTAATAATTAATTCATCAACAGTTAATTATTTTAAAAAGGTAGATGTTATATAATTTGGCTTGGCGAAAAAATAGGGTGTAAGGTAGGTTGTTAATTAGGGAAAATTAAGGAGAAAATACAGTTGAAAAATAAATTGCTAGTTTTATCATTGGGAGCATTATGTGTATCACAAATTTGGGAAAGTAATCGTGCGAGTGCAGTGGTTTCTGGGGAGAAGAATCCATATGTATCTGAGTCGTTGAAACTGACTAATAATAAAAATAAATCTAGAACAGTAGAAGAGTATAAGAAAAGCTTGGATGATTTAATATGGTCCTTTCCAAACTTAGATAATGAAAGATTTGATAATCCTGAATATAAAGAAGCTATGAAAAAATATCAACAGAGATTTATGGCTGAAGATGAGGCTTTGAAGAAATTTTTTAGTGAAGAGAAAAAAATAAAAAATGGAAATACTGATAATTTAGATTATCTAGGATTATCTCATGAAAGATATGAAAGTGTATTTAATACTTTGAAAAAACAAAGTGAGGAGTTCTTAAAAGAAATTGAAGATATAAAAAAAGATAACCCTGAATTGAAAGACTTTAATGAAGAGGAGCAATTAAAGTGCGACTTAGAATTAAACAAATTAGAAAATCAGATATTAATGTTAGGTAAAACATTTTATCAAAACTATAGAGATGATGTTGAAAGTTTATATAGTAAGTTAGATTTAATTATGGGATATAAAGATGAAGAAAGAGCAAATAAAAAAGCAGTTAACAAAAGGATGTTAGAAAATAAAAAAGAAGACTTAGAAACCATAATTGATGAATTTTTTAGTGATATAGATAAAACAAGACCTAATAATATTCCTGTTTTAGAAGATGAAAAACAAGAAGAGAAAAATCATAAAAATATGGCTCAATTAAAATCTGACACTGAAGCAGCAAAAAGTGATGAATCAAAAAGAAGCAAGAGAAGTAAAAGAAGTTTAAATACTCAAAATCACAAACCTGCATCTCAAGAAGTTTCTGAACAACAAAAAGCTGAATATGATAAAAGAGCAGAAGAAAGAAAAGCGAGATTTTTGGATAATCAAAAAATTAAGAAAACACCTGTAGTGTCATTAGAATATGATTTTGAGCATAAACAACGTATTGACAACGAAAACGACAAGAAACTTGTGGTTTCTGCACCAACAAAGAAACCAACATCACCGACTACATATACTGAAACAACGACACAGGTACCAATGCCTACAGTTGAGCGTCAAACTCAGCAACAAATTATTTATAATGCACCAAAACAATTGGCTGGATTAAATGGTGAAAGTCATGATTTCACAACAACGCATCAATCACCAACAACTTCAAATCACACGCATAATAATGTTGTTGAATTTGAAGAAACGTCTGCTTTACCTGGTAGAAAATCAGGATCACTGGTTGGTATAAGTCAAATTGATTCTTCTCATCTAACTGAACGTGAGAAGCGTGTAATTAAGCGTGAACACGTTAGAGAAGCTCAAAAGTTAGTTGATAATTATAAAGATACACATAGTTATAAAGACCGATTAAATGCACAACAAAAAGTAAATACTTTAAGTGAAGGTCATCAAAAACGTTTTAATAAACAAATCAATAAAGTATATAATGGCAAATAATTAATGCATGGCTGCAAAGCAAATAATGAGTTTGTCGTAAAAATAACAACATTTTAAACTAGCAATAAATAATATCAAAGTCATCATTTCAATGATGCAATCTAGTATAGTCCACATTCTAAACAGGTGTGGACTATTACTTTTTTCACTTTATATTACGAAAAAATTATTATGCTTAACTATCAATATCAATAATTAATTTTAAGCTGAAAAACAATAAAAATGTTAAGACAACGTTTACTTCAAGTTAATTATTATACTGAAAATTCTGGTATATAATGCTGTTAGTGAATATAACAGGGAAATTATATTGGTTATAATATTGAGTCTATATAAAGGAGAAATAACAGATGAAAAAGAAATTATTAGTTTTAACTATGAGCACGCTATTTGCTACACAAATTATGAATTCAAATCACGCTAAAGCATCAGTGACAGAGAGTGTTGACAAAAAATTTGTAGTTCCAGAATCAGGAATTAATAAAATTATTCCAACTTACAATGAATTTAAAAAAGCACCAAAAGTAAATGTTGGTAATTTAGCTGACAATAAAAACTTTGTAGCTTCTGAAGATAAATTGAATAAGATTGTAGATTCATCGGCAGCTAGTAAAATTGTAGATAAAAACTTTGCCGTACCAGAGTCAAAGTTAGGAAACATTGTACCAGAGTACAAAGAAATCAATAATCGCGTGAATGTAGCAACAAACAATCCAGCTTCACAACAAGTTGATAAGCATTTTGTTGCTAAAGGCCCAGAAGTAAATAGATTTATTACGCAAAACAAAGTAAACCACCACTTCATTACTACGCAAACCCACTACAAGAAAGTTATTACTTCATACAAATCAACACATGTACATAAACATGTAAATCATGCAAAGGATTCTATTAATAAACACTTTATTGTTAAACCATCAGAATCGCCTAGATATACACATCCATCTCAATCTTTAATTATCAAGCATCATTTTGCAGTTCCTGGATATCACGCGCATAAATTTGTTACACCAGGGCATGCTAGCATTAAAATTAATCACTTTTGTGTTGTGCCACAAATAAATAGTTTCAAGGTAATTCCACCATATGGTCACAATTCACATCGTATGCATGTACCAAGTTTCCAAAATAACACAACAGCAACACATCAAAATGCTAAAGTAAATAAAGCATATGACTATAAATACTTCTATTCTTATAAAGTAGTTAAAGGTGTGAAGAAATATTTCTCATTTTCACAATCAAATGGTTATAAAATTGGGAAACCATCATTAAATATCAAAAATGTAAATTATCAATATGCTGTTCCAAGTTATAGCCCTACACACTACGTTCCTGAATTTAAGGGTAGCTTACCAGCACCACGAGTATAAAAATTGGCACTAAGTTTACGAGATATGATAAATAC
>NZ_JACYVY010000041.1:0-15080 GCF_017151825.1 Staphylococcus sp. EG-SA-18 | reverse complement strand
CTGTATAATAAACCCTATCGCTATAAAAAATTCATCAAAATCAGATTAAAAATTGTCTATTTTTCGACAAATATTTAAAAGCTCATTCTAAATCAACTTATTTTCCATTGCATAAATTGCTGCTTGTGTACGATCGCTAACTTGTAATTTACTAAATATATGACTGACATGTGTTTTAATTGTTTTTTCAGATACAAATAAAGTTTCTGCAATCTCTTTATTTGTTTTACCTTTAACCATTTCACGTAACACTTCAATTTCTCTCTTTGACAACTTATTCGTGTAGTGTGGTTTTTGGCTAACTGTTTCGAATACATCTTGTGCCTTAGGATGTATCATTTTTTCACCGTTCATAACTCGTCTAATAGTTTCAATTAATTGCTGAGGCTCAACGTCTTTCATTTCATAACCATCAGCACCTTTATTGATTGCTGAAATTACATGTTCATCATCAACATAACTTGTTAATACCAAAACTTTAATATCCGGATAATGTGCCTTAATATATTCCGTAATTTCAATACCATTCATGCCAGGCATCACTAAATCTAATAGCACAATATCAGGGTGCTCATGCTCTTTTAAATATTCTAAAAATGTTTCTCCATCTGCAAAGTCTTGTAAAACTTCTATGTTTTCAATCGTGGATAATAAAAATCGCAATCCTTGCCGCACAATATAATGGTCATCTACTAATATTACTTTGTTCATGGGTTATCTCCTTAAATCAAGCTATTTTATAGGAATTGTGAATTGTATTTGTGTACCCTTTGTTGGCTGAGAATGAAAGGTCACTCTACCTCTTAATAATTTAACTCTTTGTTTTATGTTATTAATACCGTGTGATGAAGCTATCTGAACATTATCGATCTCAAATCCTTGACCATAATCAATCACGTCAATATATAGTATATCGTTCATTTGTTTTAATGTAAGATCCATTTTATTCGTATCAGCATGTTTCTTAACATTATTAATACACTCTTGTAATGCTCTATATATGTTTTCTTCGATTTCATTAGATAAATCGATTAAACCTTCTACATTTACATTTAATTGTATATGGATTAATTTACTATATGCTGTCAAAGCATGAATTAAACCTTGCTCAAGTCCAACTGGCTTAAGTTGCCAAATCAATGCACGCATTTCATTAACGGCATTTTGACTCGTTTCCTCAATCGTCTTGAATGCTTGTTTAGCGATGGATTCGTTTGACATGCCATACGCAGCATGTGCTGTTAGTTTTACAGAAAATAACATTTGATTTACTGAATCATGTAAATCTCTAGCTAAACGATTACGTTCATTAATTTTTGCTGCTTCTTTTTCACGGTCTGTTAAATAAATACGTTTGATGGCTGACCCTAATTGAAATGCGACAGACTCTAGCAACTCTAAATCTTCATCACTATATATTTCAGTATTTGGTGACGCTACATTTAAAATGCCGAATTGTTCTTGACCCGATTTAAGTGGTACCGTTGCATGATGTGTAATATTGTCATTTTGGCTAGGAAATGCTTTAGAGGCTAAGTTAATACGAGAACAATTGACGATATTCGACGCTTTCATTAGCCTACGTTGATTAAATGCTTTCACACACCAACAAGACCCATCTTTAATATAGTGACAGTGGTCTGCTGTCAAAGATTGTGGTAGAGCCACATGTGATACAAGTTCATGTTCACCTACGCTATTGATGAAAAATATCCAGCCTGTCGTGAAATTACTGCCCTCAATTAAATATTTTAACGCACCTTGGGTCATGCTATACATTTCAGTTTCTTCGTTTAAAAATTCGGCAATCTCTTTTAATAAAGCTAGTCGCGTCCTTTGTTCCATCAAATCGCTCCAATTCATTTTTACGTGTATTAACTATTATACATTGAGTTATTATATTTTTAAATCTTAGACGTGAACATGATAAAATGGCCTTGATTACTCAATAGTTATATTTCGGAGAACTGATTTGTGATATGATATTAAAGACTATAGGAGGATTTTATGAAATTTAAAATACCAGAAAACTTTAATGACTTAAGTTTACGAGATATTTTCCAACAACTTAAGGTACCTAAAAAAGATTTACATCATTTAAATATGTCTAAAGATATTACTATTAATGATAAACCTGCGCGATTAATGGATAAAGTGCATACTGGCGACGATGTATTTGTTCCAACCATCGATGAAAAAAGTAATTATGTTCCAAGTTATCGTTATGCACAAATTAAATACGAAGACGATGATATGGCAATCGTAATGAAACCTAAAGGTGTTAAGACTCACCCTAATGATTTAAAAGAAAGCAATACTTTAATGAATCATGTGATTTACACTATTGATAGTGACTATGTCGAACCAATTCATCGACTGGACCAGGAAACAGTAGGATTATTAATTGTTGCTAAAAATCCTTTAATGAAAAAAATTCTTGATCGCATGTTAGAAGACAATGATATTACGCGGATATACAAAGCAAATGTTAAGGCACTTTTACCTTTGAAACCACAAACGATTGATATGCCAATTGGTAAAGATAAATTCCATTCGAATAAACGACGTGTGTCTCCTACTGGACAGCGTGCAATTACACACATTTTAACTTCAAAAATGATAAAAGAAGCTGTGTGCCAACTTGAAATCAAGTTGGATACTGGACGTACTCATCAAATTCGTGTGCATTTAGCTGAAATTGGTCACCCTGTTATTGGTGATCCTTTATATGGTGATTCAACGTTAAGACAATTAGAACTTGAAAGTTACAAAATAGAGTTTGTGCATCCCTTGACTAAGGAAGTCATTTCCGTTTCTTTGGATGACTAATTTGATTAGTTTTGCATGATATTTAAACATGCAATACCGCATTGTAACTAAATCAAGTATCAACTTAAATCGGATAGATGGAAAATTATTAATTTTTTCAGATGTTCGGTTTTTTGTTTTTTACGATGCTTAGGATTTTATATTTTGATATTTTAGTAATTATTCATTTTATAACATCCTTGGATAATAACTTGTAGTCTTTTTCAACTGCGTTACGTGTATCTATGGACAATACATGACATCATAAGATTTTTATCACAGGTTGTTTGGCCAATACATGTACAACAATTCATCATATAAAAAATAGGTTCTATAATAAAACGGACTCCATGAAAAGTTTTTTCTTTCACGGCTCTATATCAAATCAGACTTATAAGTTCAATTTGACATAGACAAAAAATAAAGCTTGAACACTACATCTACCTGTAATGCCCAAACTTTATTTTATATTAATATTTAATTAATGAGGATCTACCATATCTTCTGGTTTAATCCATGCTTCAAATTGTTCTTCTGTAACATATCCAGTTTGAATTGCAGATTCTTTTAAAGTTAAACCTTCTTTATGGGCTTTCTTAGCAATTTGAGCTGCTTTTTCATAACCAATATGTGGATTTAATGCAGTAACTAACATTAATGATTGATTTAAATAATTATCAATATTCTCTTCGATTGGTTCAATGCCCACTGCGCAATTGTTATTAAATGTTTCCATACCATCAGCTAAAAGGTAAATTGATTGTAGTGTATTATGCATAATAACTGGTTTATAAACATTCAATTCAAAGTTACCTTGTGAACTTGCGAAGCCAACAACTGTATCATTACCCATTACTTGGACTGCAACCATTGTTAACATTTCACATTGTGTAGGATTAACTTTACCAGGCATAATTGATGAACCTGGTTCATTTTCAGGGATAGAAATTTCTGCCAAACCAGCTCGTGGCCCTGAAGCCAACCATCTCACATCATTAGCAATTTTCATTAAGTCTCCTGCTAGCGCCTTCAATGTTCCATGTAGTTGTACTACTTCATCATGTGCTGTTAATGCATGGAATTTATTTTCAGAAGATACAAATGGATAACCCGTATTTTCTGAAATATAATGTGCCACTTTATCACCAAATTCAGGATGCGCATTAATACCAGTACCAACAGCCGTACCACCGATGGCAAGATTTAAAATGTGCTTCTTAGATTCAGATAACATTATTTCGCAACGGTCAAGCATATAACGCCAGCCACTAATCTCTTGTCCTAGTTTGATCGGCGTTGCATCTTGTAAATGTGTACGACCAATTTTAATAATTGAATCAAATTTGTCTTCTTTTTCTTTCAAAGTATTTCTTAAAAGTTTTAATGCAGGTTCTAATTTTGTTTCAACCTCTTGATATAATGCAACGTGCATAGCAGTTGGGAATGTATCATTCGAACTTTGTGATTTATTTACATCATCATTTGGGTGGATACTTTCATCAATTTGATGATCTTTTAAATACATATTAGCAACATAACTTACTACTTCGTTCACATTCATATTACTTTGTGTACCGCTTCCTGTTTGCCATACAACTAGTGGGAAGTGTTCATCTAATTCACCTGATAAAATTTGATCACATGCGTATACAATGGCATCTTTCTTTGCCTCGCTTAATTTTCCTAAATCAAAATTAGCTAATGCTGCTGCACGCTTTAGTTGTGCAAAACCATAAACTACTTCGATTGGCATACGCTCTTTACCAACTGGGAAATTGCGTTTACTTCTTTCTGTTTGAGCACCCCAATATTTATCTGCAGGTACTTCTATTTCTCCAAAAGTATCATGTTCAATTCTTACTGACATTCAATTTCTCCCCTTATCACTGTTTATTTAACTGTAGTATATCATTAAATAATTTAATTGAGCAATTTATGATTAAAACGTTTTCATAATTTGAAATAAAAATACACTAATCGCACGTACTCACCCTTTATTACAGTGATACGGTCATACGATTAGTGTGTTATCTATCATTATTTAGTTATTGTTGAACTAAGTTTAATTACGATACTTTGTTTTAGTAGCTTCAACCGTAGCAATAGCTGTAAGTATATATAATACAGCACTAACAATTGTCGTATATGGATTTAGAGCAACAAGCGTACCTAAAACTCCTGTTAAACTCGCATAAAACCCATCAAGTGTATAATACAATATTCCTGTTATTAATAAACAACAAATTACACTTATTACAATACCTGATTGATTACTTTTAATGAACGTTTGCGCATTAACATCATCGATTAATCCTTTTGATAAATTGAGTTGTAATTTTATTACTTTGAAAATAACAGGTAAATATAATGCCCCAATTGCCAATGGAAAAGCTTTAATTGATATTAAACTTATAATAACTGTTGCTATCAATAATTGAATCCAGTATTTTCCTAACATAAATATATAAATCTCCTCTAATTTCATTCTTCAATAGCATATCATAATCTTGGCATATTAAGAAACGCGGTTTAATGATTTCATTAAAAATATTACTGATAGATGACTTCTTTCAATTATGTCTGGAGTAATTAATTATCAATTCCGTTTAAATGGTGTTTTAATATTTAAAATTGAACTTTTGATATATTACTATGTCTGGTACACAAATCAATGTTTTATGCTTTACAAAGTTATATTGGCAGTAGTTAACTGCAGTCCACAAACATAGAAGCTGGTGGAAAGTCAGCTTACTATTTCATGCAAGTTGGCGGAGCTCCAACATAGTGGAATTGGATTCCCAATTTCTACAGACATTGCAAATTGGGGAAACGGGCCACAACATAGAAAAATTGGATCCTCAATTTCTACAAACAATGTAAGTTGGGGAAACAGCCCCAACACTGAAACTGGCAGAAAGTCAGCTTCTATGAATATAATAAAAAAGCTAGGTAACAAAATGCTACCTAACTTCATATTCAAGATAATCAATCCTATTTGATATATGTTCTATACTATACATTATTTACATGATAAATAACTGAATATTACACAATTATAATACTTTACTGACTGTCTTCTTCAGAATTCTTTTCTTGATCATTTTGATCAGAGATTTGTTCCATTTCTTTACCTAATTCTTTTAAATCTTCAAAATCCGTTACCATACTGTTTTCTTCTTCATGATAATTTAATTTTGGATCTTTGTCTTTAGACATAATCAATACCTCACAGATTTTTAATTAAGCAAAGCGTGACGTAAAGTAAGCTTTAACATCTTCAGGTAAACCTGCAGCCGCTTCTTTATCAAGAATAACATTTACCATTCTATGTGCTTTTAAATCGGCTGGTTCGAAGCTTGTTTTACCATTTTCTTGATATAATTTTTCAACTACATCTCGTTTATTAGCACCTGTCACTACTAAGAAAATTTCTCTTGCTTCCATTAGTCCTTGACGAATACTAACATTTAACTTACCTTGCTCATCGATAGAAACAACTTGTAATGTTAATTTCCCTTTATTTTCTTTAGTTTTACTCTTATCAGCGATTAATTCGATTGCATCTTTTTCATAAGCAATTGGATAAACTTGACCTGCTGGTACACCTAACGCTTCGAAATATGATTTTTTATCGTCATAATCTAAAATATTTATTTGGCTAAAATCAACAGCATGTTTTTCAACATTTTTCTTTAATTCATCTAGAACTGGCGCTTGATCTGTATCTAAATGAAAACCTGCAATTGTAGTAGGATTATTGTTAAATTGCTTTCTAATAATATCAGCAGCATATTCTGCTACAAGTTGACTATTGTCAAAGACTTTAAAGTTCATTGCCATGATTTCTACACTCCTCTTAGTTTGCATTTTACATAAAAACGGCGATATTAATAATTATTATACCCTAACTTTCAATATATCAAACCATTTAACTTTAACATGCTTATACTCTAAATATAGCACTTAAGCATCATTTTTATAATGAAAATGAGTAAATTTTAATTCAATCCCGGAAAATCTTGTTGACGTAACGCTTCATAAATTAACAACGCAGCAGTATTTGATAAATTTAATGAACGAATATGTTCACTCATAGGAATTCTTAATGCTGTGTCTTGATATTTCTCTTTCACCCAGTCTGGTAATCCTGTCGTCTCTTTTCCAAAAATGAAGTAAAAATCTTTGTCATGATTTGAAAAATCAAAATCACTATAAGTCTTTTTACCAAATTTTGTTAATAAGTAATACTCGCCATTTGTGGCTTCAAAAAATGCTTCAATACTATCATGATACGTAATATTCACAAATTCCCAATAATCTAAACCGGCTCTTTTTAACATTTTATCATCAGTTCTAAATCCAAGAGGTTTAATTAAATGTAAATGTGTGTTTGTACCTGCACACGTACGTGCAATGTTACCAGTATTAGCTGGGATTTCTGGTTGATATAAAACGATATGATTTGTCATATTACTATTCTCTCCTTGTGTCTAATCCTTTTATCATTTCATTTTGAACTTCTGCATCCTCTTGATCATAATTTGCATTGATAAAATCTCTTGCTTCTTCCCCAAGAATTTGACCAATGGCCCAATAAGCAGTTGCTCGAATCATCGGTCTTTCATCTGTTGTTGCAACTTTTTTCAATTCTGGAATTGCATCCACTTCATTAAAATGCGCCAATCCTAAAATAGCATTTCGTTGTATCGGTTTTTTACCACGCCAAGCACCTGCAAGGTGACCATATGTTTGTTTGAATTCTTTATTAGACATACGTAGTAAAGGTACTAATCTTGGCTTTAAAATTTCTGGTTCCAAAATGATGTCATCTTGTTCGGTATTAATACCTCTATTTTTCGGACAAACTTGTTGACACGTATCGCAACCATATAATCTATTCCCAATTTTATAACGATATTGGTCAGGCATATAGCCTTTTGTTTGCGTTAAAAAACTAATGCATTTCTGACTATTTAATTGGCCATTTCCAACTAATGCACTTGTTGGACAACGATCAACACAAATTGTACAATCACCACAGCTATCTAATAATGGATCATCAGGTTCAAAAGGTATACTGACTAACATTTCACCGAGGTATGTCCATGTTCCTAGTTTAGGATTGATGACAAAGCCATTACGACCAACAAATCCTAAACCTGCACGTTCTGCTACTGCCCTATCTGATAATACACCCGTATCTACCATAGATTTTATTTCAACATCTGGAACTTTAGATTCAATAAATGAAGCTAACATGTCTAATCGTTTACGCATAATTGTATGATAATCTTGACCCCACGATGCTCTAGCAAATAAGCCTCTGCGATCACCTCTAACACTCTTAGGTGCACCTTTCAGTTTGTTAGGATAACCAACTGCAATTGCTATGATTGACCTTGCTGTTGGTAAGGATAATTTAGGCTCCGTTCGTAAAGCAATATCAGATTCTTCAAATCCTGAGGCATAACCATTTGCATGATATGCTTCTAGCTTTTGCTTCAATTCATCAAAGGGATCGGCAGTTGTAAATCCAATACTGTCGATACCAATTGTATATGCATAGTCAATGATATCTTGCTTTAACTGCTTTGTATCCAATCGTATGCCCCCCATTAAATAATACTATGTTATTTTAACACAACCATTATTCATATTGAGGTTTCATTTCACATAATTTTAATAATAAAAAGCTTGAATATATGATATAACTTTGTGGTGCGTATCATATATTCAAGCTTCGTTAGGTTGTTATAATACTCTTGCTAAGAAATTTTGTGTTCTTTCATGTTGCGGTTGTTCAAATATTTCGACTGGTGTGCCTGACTCTACGACAACGCCATCTGCCATAAATATGACTTTGTCACTTACATCTTTGGCAAATCCCATTTCATGTGTCACAACCACCATGGTCATACCTTCTTTGGCTAGGTCTTTCATTACTTTTAATACATCACCAACTACCTCAGGATCTAATGCTGAAGTTGGTTCATCGAATAAAATAACATCTGGATGCATTGCTAAAGCTCTTGCAATTGCTACCCTTTGCTTTTGACCACCTGATAATTGATTCGGATATACATCTGCTTTTTCTTTTAATCCCACTTTATCTAATAACGACAATGCTTCCTTATGTAATTCATCGTTATTATCTTTCTTTAATAATTTAGGAGCTAAAATAATATTATCGACAACTTTTTTATGTGGAAATAGGTTGAAGTTTTGAAATACCATACCCATTTTTTGACGTAGTTTATCTACTTGTGTCCCTTTTTCCGTTAAGTCATTGCCTTCAAAAATCACTTGACCTTTAGTGGGTACTTCTAATAAATTCATACATCTTAACAATGTACTTTTACCACTACCAGATGGACCTATTATTGCTACTACTTCCCCTTGATTGATTTCAAGATTGATATCTTTTAAAACTTCATTATCTCCAAAAACTTTATTAAGATTGTTTATTTTAATCACTGGCATTCAATCTCCCTTCAATCATGTTCATAATGCGTGTAAGTACAAATGTTAAGACAAAGTATAATGCTGCTGCCACTATTAATGGTGTGAATGGGTCAAATGAAATACCTTGAACCACTTGTGCATTAAACATAATTTCGCCAACTCCAATTGTTGACACAATAGATGATTCTTTAATTAAAGTGACAAATTCATTACCTAAAGCTGGTAAAATATTTTTAATTGCTTGTGGCATAATTACACTTTTCATCGTTTGTCTATAATTCAAACCTAGACTACGTGCGGCTTCCATTTGGCCTTTATCAACAGCATTTATACCTGCACGAATAATTTCAGCAATGTAAGCTGAGGAATTAATAACTAATGCAATTGTTCCACAAACAAGAGCTGAAATGTCTAGTCCTAATGCAGCAGTTATACCAAAGAATACGATAAATACTTGAACTAACATTGGTGTTCCTCTTAATATTTCGATATAGATAGAAGCAATCCATGAAATAATTTTTATTTTACTTAATTTCATTAACGCAACGAATGCACCTAAAATAGAACCTAATGCAACACCGATAAGTGAAATTAATATTGTAATCTTAATTCCTTTCAAGAAAAAACTACCATACTTAGAAATAAAACCACTGTCATCATTCATCGCATTTGCAGCATTAGTCATATATTTATCGATTAATCCTTTATCTTTAACCTCCTTAATCGTTTTATTAATTTGTGACAATAATTTTGGTGAATCTTTTGGCACTGCTATCACTGTATCTTTTTCTTCTTCATTAAATTTCACATTGGAAATTCCTAATTTAGGATTTTGTTTTAAATATGCTTCTGCTACAGGTTTTTCAACTACAGCACCTTCAACCTTTCCACTTTTAAGTGCTAATATAACGTCTGGTAAACGGCTTAATGAAGTAATAGATGCATTTTCAATTTCGGTTTGAGCGATTTTTTCTTGTTCAGTTCCCTTTTGTGCCCCTACTTTTTTATTATTAAAGTCTTTGATATCTTTATATTCATTAACTTTATCTTTCTTTACAAGCATGATATTTTTAGTCATCATATATGAATCTGAAAAATCAACTTGCTTCTTACGTTCAGGCGTTGAAGTCATTCCGGAAATAATAATATCAATTTTTCCAGTTTTAAGAGCTCCTAACAAACTATCAAATGACATATTGACGATTTTTAATTTTAAATTATTATCTTTCGCAATTTTTTTAGCTAAATCAATATCTACACCTGCATACTCAGTCTTACCATTAACTGTATGCTCAAATTCCATTGGTGCATAATCTGCAGAAAGACCCACTCTAAGTTCACCGCGTTCTTTAATCTTCTCCCATGTTTGATCTTGTTCAGCATGTGCTGTGGGATTGATATACACCATAGCACTACTAATTAACAACCCTAATACTAATATAAACCTAATTAAACACTTCATTTATACAGCCCTCCCTAATTAATATTCATAATTATACATATTAATACATTTTGATGCAATAGTGTTTTATAAATGTATTTTTATTAATATAAAGAAAATCTTCTTTTTAAAAGACTGTACATAAAAAATCCGCTATTATACGTGAACAAATCTCACATTTTAAAATCAATCAAAAAAGCGCTACTATCAATATCTTATTGACAGTAACGCCTATATTTATCATATATTAAAACTTATTCTTGTCATCAAGCTATAAATTATTGTTTTGGAACTTCAAATTTATAAATATCATTAGAATATATAGGAATGAATTTTTTACACAATTCATGAACAATAAATGCCGATACAAATGGTATGACAAAATAACCAAGTGCTAATAAAATAATATTCATTGTTGGATCACCTGACATTCGGTTAAATGCATTTATTGGGCCAACTAATCCTGTATATCCAAATCCAGCAGACAATGGTGTTCCTTTAACCTGAAGAACGTAAGCAATGATTCCAGTAATTATTCCATTTATAGTCAATGGTATCGAAATAATTAAATTTTTCAAGTAAACTGGGATCATCATTTTTGCAGCTCCTATGAGTAAAACTGCATTTACACCAATAGAATTGACACGCAATGAGCCAAATAAGAAAGTAACACAGGCAGCCACTATACCTAGGTTTGCTGCTCCACTTCCTAGTCCGTTTAAACTAATCGCAGTTGCAATCGCTACTAACGATATTGGTGTTACCATTAATAATGAAAATGCCACACTAATAAGTATAGACATTAACAACGGATTTAAGTCTGTAAAAGAATGAATTACATTTCCAATTGCTTGAGTAATTTTTCGAATGTAAGGTAATGTGATTAGACCGATACCCCCACTAACGATAGGTACTAAAACTGGTAATATAATTAATTCAAAAGATCCAAGTTTGTTTTGTAATACCATATATATAAGACATGCAATAATAACAACCAAACTCGTATTTATAATGTCACCTATACCTTTTAACATAAAACTATTATTGCTATATACAACAGCACCTGAACCAATCATAGCTGATGTACCTACTATAGCAGCACCTGCACCATTAAATTTAAATTGATGAGCAGCTAAAACCCCAATAATAAATGCCATAAATGATTGAATTAGTATCACTAACTGATACGTTAATTCTAAAATTTCATTACCACTTTTAAATATTTTTAATACTTCACCTAATAAAGCATTCGGAACAAGTGCAATAACAACACCAGCACCAATAGAATTTAAAATCTTACTGAAAAACTGTTTATTATCAGCATTATTTGCGTTACTCATAAACGACCTCCAATTTGAACATTAAACTCATCATATTATAGAAAATTAACTTTAACAATGATTAGTTGGCTAATTTAATCTAAATATAACAATCCACAAATTGAATAAAGCAAATTTAAACAATCTACTCACTAATCAATGTCATGTTAATTTTAAAATACTACTAATTACATCCTGTGACTAATAATGTAATAAATTGTAAATATTAAAATAGCCATATTACTATTAAGATAGATAAATTGAATCGACTTGGTATAAAGCACAATAAAATAGCACTTTTACAAATATATTATTAGAAAAGTTGAAACAAATATATAACCCCAGATAATATAATCATTATCATTAATGTAATACCAAAAAAAGAAGTTAAACAATGTATAGTTGCTTAACTTCCAATATTGAACTCATCATTACAATTTGACATAGAGTCTATTAAAGCGTGTGCCATTTGAGTCCACTTTTATTTGTATTGTATAGAGAGAAATAAAAAGAAACCTTGTTTTACAAGGTTTCTAATACGTTATGTTATGTAAATAACAGTTAATTATACCGGTGGTCGGGGTCGAACCGACACTCCACAAGTGGAACGGGATTTTGAGTCCCGCGCGTCTGCCAATTCCGCCACACCGGCTTAATGGTAAACAAAAAACTTCCCTTTGGAAGCAATTATGGAGCGGAAGATAGGATTTACACCTATACCTCATTCCAGGAAGGAATGTATTCTAAGAGTTGAAATACTCCCGCATTATTATTAAATTATGGAGCGGAAGATAGGATTTGCACCTATACCTCGTTCCGGGAAGGAACGTGTTCTAAAAGTTGAACTACTCCCGCATAAACCTGGAGGCGGCAACCGGATTTGAACCGGTGATAAAGGTTTTGCAGACCTCTGCCTTACCACTTGGCTATGCCGCCAATAACTGGGCTAGCTGGATTCGAACCAACGAGTGACGGAGTCAAAGTCCGTTGCCTTACCGCTTGGCTATAGCCCATTAATAATAAGGGCGGCTGAAGGGGATCGAACCCTCGAATGTCGGAACCACAATCCGATGTGTTAACCACTTCACCACAGCCGCCATGGCAGGGGCAGTAGGAATCGAACCCACACCAAAGGTTTTGGAGACCTCTATTCTACCGTTGAACTATGCCCCTATTAAAAATAATAAATGGAGGGGGGCAGATTCGAACTGCCGAACCCGAAGGAGCGGATTTACAGTCCGCCGCGTTTAGCCACTTCGCTACCCCTCCATAAATGGTGCCGGCCAGAGGACTTGAACCCCCAACCTACTGATTACAAGTCAGTTGCTCTACCAATTGAGCTAGGCCGGCTAAGAAATGGTTCAGGACAGAGTCGAACTGCCGACACATGGAGCTTCAATCCATTGCTCTACCAACTGAGCTACTGAACCATAATAAAAATGTAATGATGGCGGTCTCGACGGGAATCGAACCCGCGATCTCCTGCGTGACAGGCAGGCGTGTTAACCGCTACACTACGAGACCTATAAAATATTGCGGGAGGCGGATTTGAACCACCGACCTTCGGGTTATGAGCCCGACGAGCTACCGAACTGCTCCATCCCGCGATAATAAAAAATAATGGCGGAGGAAGAGGGATTCGAACCCCCGCGGCCCGTTAAGGCCCTGTCGGTTTTCAAGACCGATCCCTTCAGCCGGACTTGGGTATTCCTCCATTATTATAGGTAAATCGCTATTAATTATAAAATTAAATGGCGGTCTCGACGGGAATCGAACCCGCGATCTCCTGCGTGACAGGCAGGCGTGTTAACCGCTACACTACGAGACCATTAGTAAAACGGAGGAAGAGGGATTCGAACCCCCGCGAGCCGTTAAGCCCCTGTCGGTTTTCAAGACCGATCCCTTCAGCCGGACTTGGGTATTCCTCCAAAATTATATGGACCTTGCAGGACTCGAACCTGCGACCGAACGGTTATGAGCCGTTAGCTCTAACCAACTGAGCTAAAGGTCCTAAATATAATTTTACAACTAATAAATAGTGGCGGTGGAGGGGATCGAACCCCCGACCTCACGGGTATGAACCGTACGCTCTAGCCAGCTGAGCTACACCGCCTTATATAGTTTGTAAATAATATGGTGGAGACTAGCGGGATCGAACCGCTGACCTCCTGCGTGCAAAGCAGGCGCTCTCCCAGCTGAGCTAAGCCCCCATAATAATTACAGTATATCGGGAAGACAGGATTCGAACCTGCGACCCCTTGGTCCCAAACCAAGTGCTCTACCAAGCTGAGCTACTTCCCGTATAATTAACGCGCCCGATAGGAGTCGAACCCATAACCTCTTGATCCGTAGTCAAACGCTCTATCCAATTGAGCTACGGGCGCATATGTTTTTATTGAAAATGGTGCCGAGGACCGGAATCGAACCGGTACGGTGATCACTCACCGCAGGATTTTAAGTCCTGTGCGTCTGCCAGTTCCGCCACCCCGGCACTATAAAAATGGAGCAGAAGACGGGATTCGAACCCGCGACCCCAACCTTGGCAAGGTTGTATTCTACCGCTGAACTACTTCTGCATATGCGGGTGAAGGGAGTCGAACCCCCACGCCGTAAGGCGCTAGATCCTAAGTCTAGTGCGTCTGCCAATTCCGCCACACCCGCAAATGGTGAGCCATAGAGGATTCGAACCTCTGACCCTCTGATTAAAAGTCAGATGCTCTACCAACTGAGCTAATGGCTCTTCCATGGTGCCGGCCAGAGGACTTGAACCCCCAACCTACTGATTACAAGTCAGTTGCTCTACCAATTGAGCTAGGCCGGCAATATGTAAGAATAAATGGTGGAGAATGACGGGTTCGAACCGCCGACCCTCTGCTTGTAAGGCAGATGCTCTCCCAGCTGAGCTAATTCTCCGATTTAAAACTGCCTGGCAACGTTCTACTCTAGCGGAACGTAAGTTCGACTACCATCGACGCTAAGGAGCTTAACTTCTGTGTTCGGCATGGGAACAGGTGTGACCTCCTTGCTATAGTCACCAGACATATGAATGT
>NZ_JACYVY010000040.1:0-15212 GCF_017151825.1 Staphylococcus sp. EG-SA-18 | reverse complement strand
AGTGGTTCTTACACATTAGCCACAGCTAATGTGTACTTAAAAATAGGAATACATGAGTAAAACTCATGCATAAGAAATACTAATTTCTATAGAAAAAGTATTTCTTTATCGTTGTCCCACCCCAACTCGCACATTATCGTAAGCTGACTTTTCGTAAGCTTCTGTGTTGGGGCCCCGCCAACTTGCATTGTCTGTAGAAATTCTTTTCGAAATTCTCTGTGTTGGGGCCCACACCCCAACTCGCATTGCCTGTAGAATTTCTTTTCGAAATTCTCTGTGTTGGGGCCCCTGACTAGAGTTGAAAAAAGCTTGTTGCAAGCGCGTTTTCATTCAGTCAACTACTAGCAATATAATATTATAGACCCTAGGACATTGATTTATGTCCCAAGCTCCTTTTAAATGATGTATATTTTTAGAAATTTAATCTAGACATAGTTGGAAATAAAAATAAAACATCGTTGCTTAATTTTGTCATAGAACATTTAAATTAACATCATGAAATTCGTTTTGGCGGTGAAAAAATAATGGATAATAATGAAAAAGAAAAAAGTAAAAGTGAACTATTAGTTGTAACAGGTTTATCTGGCGCAGGTAAATCTTTGGTTATTCAATGTTTAGAAGACATGGGATATTTTTGTGTAGATAATCTAC
The DNA here is from genome assembly GCF_017151825.1 of Staphylococcus sp. EG-SA-18. Taxonomy (NCBI): domain Bacteria; kingdom Bacillati; phylum Bacillota; class Bacilli; order Caryophanales; family Staphylococcaceae; genus Staphylococcus; species Staphylococcus sp. EG-SA-18. The sequence goes on along the minus strand of NZ_JACYVY010000040.1, from coordinate 14,561 downwards.
CACCAGTGTTATTACCTAAATTTGTAGAGTTGATGGAACAAGGAAATCCATCCTTAAGAAAAGTGGCAATTGCAATTGATTTAAGAGGTAAGGAACTATTTAATTCATTAGTTGCAGTAGTGGATAAAGTTAAAAGTGAAAGTGACGTCATCATTGATGTTATGTTTTTAGAAGCAAGTACTGAAAAATTAATTTCAAGATATAAGGAAACGCGTCGTGCACATCCTTTGATGGAACAAGGTAAAAGATCCTTAATTAATGCAATTAATGATGAGCGAGAGCATTTGTCTCAAATTAGAAGTATAGCTAATTTTGTTATAGATACTACAAAGTTATCACCTAAAGAATTAAAAGAACGCATTCGTCGATACTATGAAGATGAAGAGTTTGAAACTTTTACAATTAATGTCACAAGTTTCGGTTTTAAACATGGGATTCAGATGGATGCAGATTTAGTATTTGATGTACGATTTTTACCAAATCCATATTATGTAGTAGATTTAAGACCTTTAACAGGATTAGATAAAGACGTTTATAATTATGTTATGAAATGGAAAGAGACGGAGATTTTCTTTGAAAAATTAACTGATTTGTTAGATTTTATGATACCCGGGTATAAAAAAGAAGGGAAATCTCAATTAGTAATTGCCATCGGTTGTACGGGTGGACAACATCGATCTGTAGCATTAGCAGAACGACTAGGTAATTATCTAAATGAAGTATTTGAATATAATGTTTATGTGCATCATAGGGACGCACATATTGAAAGTGGCGAGAAAAAATGAGACAAATAAAAGTTGTACTTATCGGTGGTGGCACTGGCTTATCAGTTATGGCTAGGGGATTAAGAGAATTCCCAATTGATATTACGGCGATTGTAACAGTTGCTGATAATGGTGGGAGTACAGGGAAAATCAGAGATGAAATGGATATACCAGCACCAGGAGACATCAGAAATGTGATTGCAGCTTTAAGTGATTCTGAGTCAGTTTTAAGCCAACTTTTTCAGTATCGCTTTGAAGAAAATCAAATTAGCGGTCACTCATTAGGTAATTTATTAATCGCAGGTATGACTAATATTACGAATGATTTCGGACATGCCATTAAAGCATTAAGTAAAATTTTAAATATTAAAGGTAGAGTCATTCCATCTACAAATACAAGTGTGCAATTAAATGCTGTTATGGAAGATGGAGAAATTGTTTTTGGAGAAACAAATATTCCTAAAAAACATAAAAAAATTGATCGTGTGTTTTTAGAACCTAACGATGTGCAACCAATGGAAGAAGCAATCGATGCTTTAAGGGAAGCAGATTTAATCGTTCTTGGACCAGGGTCATTATATACGAGCGTTATTTCTAACTTATGTGTCAATGGTATTTCAGATGCGTTAATTCATTCTGATGCGCCTAAGCTATATGTTTCTAATGTGATGACGCAACCTGGGGAAACAGATGGTTATAGCGTGAAAGATCATATCGATGCGATTCATAGACAAGCTGGACAACCGTTTATTGATTATGTCATTTGTAGTACACAAACTTTCAATGCTCAAGTTTTGAAAAAATATGAAGAAAAACATTCTAAACCAGTTGAAGTTAATAAGGCTGAACTTGAAAAAGAAAGCATAAATGTAAAAACATCTTCAAATTTAGTTGAAATTTCTGAAAATCATTTAGTAAGACATAATACTAAAGTGTTATCGACAATGATTTATGACATAGCTTTAGAATTAATTAGTACTATTCCTTTCGTACCAAGTGATAAACGTAAATAATATAGAACGTAATCATATTATGATATGATAATAGAGCTGTGTAAAAAAATGAAAATAGACAGTGGTTCTAAGGTGAATCATGTTTTAAATAAGAAAGGAATGACTGTACGATGAGCTTTGCATCAGAAATGAAAAATGAATTAACTAGAATAGACGTCGATGAAATGAATGCAAAAGCAGAGCTCAGTGCACTGATTCGAATGAATGGTGCACTTAGTCTTTCAAATCAACAATTTGTTATAAATGTTCAAACGGAAAATGCAACAACGGCAAGACGTATTTATTCGTTGATTAAACGTGTCTTTAATGTGGAAGTTGAAATATTAGTCCGTAAAAAAATGAAGCTTAAAAAAAATAATATTTATATTTGTCGTACAAAGATGAAAGCGAAAGAAATTCTTGATGAATTAGGAATTTTAAAAGACGGCATTTTTACGCATGAAATTGATCATTCAATGATTCAAGATGATGAAATGAGACGCAGTTACTTGAGAGGAGCTTTTCTGGCAGGTGGCTCAGTGAATAACCCTGAAACATCTTCGTACCATTTGGAAATTTTTTCTCAAAATGAGAGTCATGCAGAAGGCTTAACGAAACTAATGAATAGTTATGAATTGAATGCCAAACATTTAGAGCGAAAAAAAGGAAGTATTACGTATTTAAAAGAAGCGGAAAAGATTTCGGATTTTCTTAGTTTGATAGGTGGCTATCAAGCGTTATTAAAATTTGAAGACGTACGTATTGTAAGAGATATGCGTAATTCTGTTAACCGACTCGTTAATTGTGAAACGGCAAATCTAAATAAAACAGTTAGTGCTGCGATGAAACAAGTTGAGAGCATTAAATTGATTGATAAAGAAATTGGTATTGAAAATTTACCAGACAGGTTGAGAGAGATTGCTAGAATTCGAGTAGAACATCAAGAAATTTCGTTGAAAGAGCTTGGAGAAATGGTATCAACTGGTCCAATTTCAAAATCAGGTGTAAATCACCGATTAAGAAAACTTAATGATTTAGCCGATAAGATTAGAAATGGTGAACAAATAGAATTATAAGTAAGAAGGTGTTTTTGGTAGTGAATTATCAAAAACACTTTTTTATGTTTAAAAAGTGTTTAATGAATAATAGTCGACTAACTATTAAATTGAGCTGGAAAGTTTAATGAAGGAAATTCAATAACCAAGTGATGCCTAATTTTCTCATTAAATAGCATCATATGTATCAATTTGGTCATAAGAAAATATGAATGTGATAATTAATTGAGTCCCTGAAAGTCCCTGATCATAGACAAAAACAAAATCAGCATAAATAAGAATCCCGACATTGCGGGATTCTCTGTATTGAAAAGTATTGTATTTTATTAAAACAGCCTCCTTGAAGGGAATTGAACCCCTATCTTAAGAACCGGAATCTTACGTGTTATCCATTACACCACAAGGAGCAAATATGTAATCATATCTCTGTACTATGAGAAGTAAAATAAGTACAATCTAAAATAGATATTATCAGTTTACAAAGGAAAGAGAAAAGCGTCAAACAATGTAACTATTTAAAGTCAAAGTGTTTGACCAAGTTTGACTTAATATGTAAAATAATGAGTAACAGTTATTACAAGGAGGAAATATAGATGAATTTAATTCCTACAGTTATTGAAACAACAAACCGCGGTGAACGTGCATATGATATATACTCACGTTTATTAAAAGACCGTATTATTATGTTAGGTTCACAAATTGATGACAACGTAGCAAATTCAATCGTATCACAGTTATTATTCTTACAAGCGCAAGACTCAGAGAAAGATATTTATTTATACATTAATTCACCAGGTGGAAGTGTAACAGCTGGTTTTGCGATTTATGATACAATTCAACACATTAAACCTGATGTTCAAACAATTTGTATCGGTATGGCTGCATCAATGGGATCATTCTTATTAGCAGCTGGTGCAAAAGGTAAACGTTTCGCGTTACCAAATGCAGAAGTAATGATTCACCAACCATTAGGTGGTGCTCAAGGACAAGCAACTGAAATCGAAATTGCTGCAAATCACATTTTAAAAACACGTGAAAAATTAAACCGCATTTTATCAGAGCGTACTGGTCAAAGTATTGAAAAAATACAAAAAGACACAGATCGTGATAACTTCTTAACTGCAGAAGAAGCTAAAGAATATGGCTTAATTGATGAAGTGATGGTACCTGAAACAAAATAATTCAAAGTAAAGAGTAGACTAAGCAGTCTGCTCTTTTTGTATGAGTAAACCGAGGTGTCAATAAATTGTTTACTATACTTTGAGCGGAAATATGATTGAATGAAGCTAGTTGAACCGTAACTATATGAAATGTTCCCTTCAAAGTAGACATTGAAAGGAACATTTCAATCCTTTGTTTGTAAGTCGCTCTAGACATTACATTTAGTACATATGTTGTTTCTAATGCTCATTAATGGTATTGATTATTCTTTAATTAAATCTTCAAGTGCCATTTTTAAATTACTATATTTAAATTGGAATCCCAATGCTTGAATTTTATTAGGTAATACTTTTTGAGTATCCAATACTACTGTTGACATTTGACCAAGTATGAGACGCATTGCAAGACTTGGTGCCCAAGTTTCATGGGGCTTATGCATAGCTCTTGCTAAAGTGTAGCCAAATAAATTTTGACGCTCAGGTATAGGTGCAGTTAAATTAAACGGACCACTAGCTGACTCGTTATTTATTAAAAATAAAATAGCTTGAATTAAATCATTGATATGAATCCATGAATACCATTGTTGACCAGAACCTAATCTACCACCAATGTAATATTTGTATGGTAGTTTCATTGTTTGTAACGCACCGCCTTCATTCGATAAAATCATACCGAAACGACCGATGACAACTCGCGTACCTAATTGTTCAAATTGTTGTGCGAAACGTTCCCATTGATACACAATATCTGATAAGAAATCAAATGGTAAAGTTTTATAAACTTCTGTGTAACTCATAAATAAATCAGGAGGATAGTAACCAGTGGCGCTAGCATTAAATAAAACTTTAGGTGCTTTATTACGTGATTTAAACAATTCATATAAAGCTTGCGTAGATTGAATTCTACTTAGCATTAGCGTTTGTTTATATTCCGGTGTCCATCGTTTATTCAGTGTAGCACCTGCTAAGTTGATGACCACATCGATATTTTGAGGAACTTTGTGTTCCCACCCAGATTTAGCCCAGTTGACATATGAAATTTTCTTATCATTTGAAATTTGGTCGTGTCGCGTTAATATCGTGATATGTGAATCTGATTTTTTAATTTCATTAACTAATTGAGATCCAACCATACCAGTCCCACCAGTAATTAAGTATTGTTTCATTATCATTCACCCCATGTAATTTTGTATTTAGTTACTATTTAATAATCATTATTGTTGTTCAAAGGTTATACATTATTTAGACAATAATATGTCAATAACTTTTTTTGAATTGTATTTTAATAAAAATGATATAAGTTATAATAAAGGTGTACCTTCGATAACGAATAAACATCTCTTAAAAGTATGTGTAAAACGCTGCATGATACAAACGAAGGTAAAAATTTGACTCCCTTTAGTAGTGGACCCGTACGTTAATCGTGCGGGTCGTTTTTATTTATTTCTTATTCCCATTATACATCAATTTAAAGCATTAATTTTTTAAACAAATTTAAGAATACATAGTAATATAACAATCTAAACATAAAAACTTTTAACACAACACTTAAACCAATGCTTTAATTTTCAATACGTAGCTATAATTTGTTGTAAAATCAAAAAGGTTAAAATGTTAATTTTCAAAAAAAGGCTCAAAATATGTTTGATTTAGTTATTAAATGTTAAGATATATAAGACTACTATTTCTTTGTAAAAATGAATCCGATTTACGAGTGAGTAATAGTGAAGGCAGTTTTAAGTTGAAGAAGGCAAAAAGAGTAAATGTTTATTAATATTTGTAGAAACTAGGTAAGCAAATTAGTTGTGAAAATGTTAATGGTTGCGTGATAATTTCTATATTTAAATTAGTTTGAAGTGAGGGAGAGTATGTCGAATCAAAATTACGACTACAATAAAAATGAAGATGGAAGTAAGAAGAAAATGAGTACAACAGCGAAAGTAGTTAGCATTGCGACGGTATTGCTATTACTCGGAGGATTAGTATTTGCAATTTTTGCATATGTAGATCATTCGAATAAAGCTAAAGAACGTATGTTGAACGAACAAAAGCAGGAACAAAAAGAAAAGCGTCAAAAAGAAAATGCAGAAAAAGAGAGAAAGAAAAAGCAACAAGAGGAAAAAGAGCAGAATGAGCTAGATTCACAAGCAAACCAATATCAGCAATTGCCACAGCAGAATCAATATCAATATGTGCCACCTCAGCAACAAGCACCTACAAAGCAACGTCCTGCTAAAGAAGAGAATGATGATAAAGCATCAAAGGATGAGTCGAAAGATAAGGATGACAATGCATCTCAAGATAAACCAGATGATAATCAGAAGAAAACTGATGATAATAAACAACCAGCTCAGCCTAAACCACAGCCGCAACAACCAACACCAAAGCCAAATAATAATCAACAAAATAATCAATCAAATCAGCAAGCAAAACCACAAGCACCACAACAAAATAGCCAATCAACAACAAATAAACAAAATAATGCTAATGATAAGTAGTATTTAGTCAAACAAAAATGAACCAGTATGACAGACAACACAATTAATTAGGTTGTCTCGAATATTGGTTCTTATTTTTATAATTGTTAATTAGGGGAGAGATGATACTTAAATAGTTAGTTGTTTATTTTACGGAAAGTGAAATTTATTTTGAGTGAGGTGGGACAGAAATGATATTTTCGCAAAATTTATTTCGTCGTCTGACCCCAACTTCCACATTATTGTAAGCTGACTTTCCGTCAGCTTCTGTGTTGGGGCCCCTGACTTTAATTGAAAAATGCTTGTTACAAGTGCATTTTCGTTCGGTCAACTACTACTAATGTGACTTTTCGGATTCTAGAGCATTGATTTATGTCTTAGTTCAAATAATAAGCAAATGATTAGCGAGTCAGTATAAGGGTATACATTTGACTACAGCGAATAAAATAAAACGTTTTGTTGAATAACAAATCGAAAATATATTGCAAGCGCTTTATCAAATTATTTAGAAAATTTAAGTTTTATGCTTGCAATTTTTGAAATAGAATAGTACTATTGCAAGTGTAAAGAGGTTAATTTTTGTCCCACGCGGGACTTAAAAAGGCAACCACTGGTTGTGACATATCCTTATTTACATTTATAAATATAAGGAGGAGGTAGTAGTGAAAGACTTATTGCAAGCACAGCAAAAGCTTATACCGGATCTCATAGATAAAATGTATAAACGTTTTTCTATTCTTACTACTATCTCAAAAAATCAGCCTGTCGGACGTCGAAGTTTAAGCGAACATATGGATATGACTGAACGTGTACTGCGTTCTGAAACAGATATGCTTAAGAAACAAGATTTGATAAAAGTTAAGCCTACCGGAATGGAAATTACAGCTGAAGGTGAGCAACTGATTTCGCAATTGAAAGGTTACTTTGATATCTATGCAGATGATAATCGTCTGTCAGAAGGTATTAAGAATAAATTTCAAATTAAGGAAGTTCATGTTGTTCCTGGTGATGCTGATAATAGTCAATCTGTTAAAACAGAATTAGGTAGACAAGCAGGTCAATTACTTGAAGGCATATTACAAGAAGACGCGATAGTTGCTGTAACTGGCGGATCCACGATGGCATGTGTTAGTGAAGCAATTCATTTATTACCATATAATGTATTCTTCGTACCAGCCAGAGGTGGACTAGGCGAAAATGTTGTCTTTCAGGCAAACACAATTGCAGCCAGTATGGCACAACAAGCTGGCGGTTATTATACGACGATGTATGTACCTGATAATGTCAGTGAAACAACATATAACACATTGTTGTTAGAGCCATCAGTCATAAACACTTTAGACAAAATTAAACAAGCAAACGTTATATTACACGGCATTGGTGATGCGCTGAAGATGGCGCATCGACGTCAATCACCTGAAAAGGTCATTGAACAACTTCAACATCATCAAGCTGTCGGAGAGGCATTTGGTTATTATTTTGATACACAAGGTCAAATTGTCCATAAGGTTAAAACAATTGGACTTCAATTAGAAGACCTTGAATCAAAAGACTTTATTTTTGCAGTTGCAGGAGGCAAATCGAAAGGTGAAGCAATTAAAGCATACTTGACGATTGCACCCAAGAATACAGTGTTAATCACTGATGAAGCCGCAGCAAAGATAATACTTGAATAAGAGATAAAAAGTTTAATACTTTTTAAATATCATTTTAAAGGAGGCCATTATAATGGCAGTAAAAGTAGCAATTAATGGTTTTGGTAGAATTGGTCGTTTAGCATTCAGAAGAATTCAAGAAGTAGAAGGTCTTGAAGTTGTAGCAGTAAACGACTTAACAGATGACGACATGTTAGCGCATTTATTAAAATATGACACTATGCAAGGTCGTTTCACAGGTGAAGTAGAGGTAGTTGATGGTGGTTTCCGCGTAAATGGTAAAGAAGTTAAATCATTCAGTGAACCAGATGCAAGCAAATTACCTTGGAAAGACTTAAATATCGATGTAGTGTTAGAATGTACTGGTTTCTACACTGATAAAGATAAAGCACAAGCTCATATTGAAGCAGGCGCTAAAAAAGTATTAATCTCAGCACCAGCTACTGGTGACTTAAAAACAATCGTATTCAACACTAACCACCAAGAGTTAGACGGTTCTGAAACAGTTGTTTCAGGTGCTTCATGTACTACAAACTCATTAGCACCAGTTGCTAAAGTTTTAAACGATGACTTTGGTTTAGTTGAAGGTTTAATGACTACAATTCACGCTTACACAGGTGATCAAAATACACAAGACGCACCTCACAGAAAAGGTGACAAACGTCGTGCTCGTGCAGCGGCAGAAAACATCATCCCTAACTCAACAGGTGCTGCTAAAGCTATCGGTAAAGTTATTCCTGAAATCGATGGTAAATTAGATGGTGGTGCACAACGTGTTCCTGTAGCTACAGGTTCATTAACTGAATTAACAGTAGTATTAGAAAAACAAGACGTAACAGTTGAACAAGTTAACGAAGCTATGAAAAATGCTTCAAACGAATCATTCGGTTACACTGAAGACGAAATCGTTTCTTCAGACGTTGTAGGTATGACTTACGGTTCATTATTCGACGCTACACAAACTCGTGTAATGTCAGTTGGCGACCGTCAATTAGTTAAAGTTGCAGCTTGGTATGATAACGAAATGTCATATACTGCACAATTAGTTCGTACATTAGCATACTTAGCTGAACTTTCTAAATAATTTTAGTATAGTTTTTATTCAAATACGCTAGTGCTCAGAACTATTTAGCATTAATTAAAGCTTATGAGTAAGCGGGGAGCACAAACGCTTCTCCGCTTATTTTTATATAAAATTTCCTAATTACAAGGAGGAAACACCATGGCTAAAAAAATTGTTTCTGATTTAGATCTTAAAGGTAAAACAGTCCTAGTACGTGCTGATTTTAACGTACCTTTAAAAGACGGTGAAATTACTAATGACAACCGTATCGTTCAAGCTTTACCTACAATTCAATACATCATCGAACAAGGTGGTAAAATCGTACTATTTTCACATTTAGGTAAAGTGAAAGAAGAAAGTGATAAAGCAAAATTAACTTTACGTCCAGTTGCTGAAGACTTATCTAAGAAATTAGATAAAGAAGTTGTTTTCGTACCAGAAACACGCGGCGAAAAACTTGAAGCTGCTATTAAAGACCTTAAAGAAGGCGACGTATTATTAGTTGAAAATACACGTTATGAAGATTTAGACGGTAAAAAAGAATCTAAAAATGATCCAGAATTAGGTAAATACTGGGCATCTTTAGGTGATGTGTTTGTAAATGATGCTTTTGGTACTGCGCATCGTGAGCATGCATCTAATGTTGGTATTTCTACACATTTAGAAACTGCAGCTGGATTCTTAATGGATAAAGAAATTAAGTTTATTGGTGGCGTAGTTAACGATCCACATAAACCAGTTGTTGCTATTTTAGGTGGAGCAAAAGTATCTGACAAAATTAATGTCATCAAAAACTTAGTTAACATAGCTGATAAAATTATCATCGGCGGAGGTATGGCTTATACTTTCTTAAAAGCGCAAGGTAAAGAAATTGGTATTTCATTATTAGAAGAAGATAAAATCGACTTCGCAAAAGATTTATTAGAAAAACATGGTGATAAAATTGTATTACCAGTAGACACTAAAGTTGCTAAAGAATTTTCTAATGATGCCAAAATCACTGTAGTACCATCTGATTCAATTCCAGCAGACCAAGAAGGTATGGATATTGGACCAAACACTGTAAAATTATTTGCAGATGAATTAGAAGGTGCGCACACTGTTGTATGGAATGGACCTATGGGTGTATTCGAGTTCAGTAACTTTGCACAAGGTACAATTGGTGTATGTAAAGCAATTGCAAACCTTAAAGATGCAATTACGATTATCGGTGGCGGTGATTCAGCTGCAGCAGCAATCTCTTTAGGTTTTGAAAATGACTTCACTCATATTTCAACTGGTGGCGGCGCGTCATTAGAGTACCTAGAAGGTAAAGAATTGCCTGGTATCAAAGCAATCAATAATAAATAATAAAGTGATAGTTTAAAGTGATGTGGCATGTTTGTTTAACATTGTTACGGGAAAACAGTCACAAGATGACATCGTGTTTCATCACTTTTCAAAAATATTTACAAAACAAGGAGTGTCTTTAATGAGAACACCAATTATAGCTGGTAACTGGAAAATGAACAAAACAGTACAAGAAGCAAAAGACTTCGTCAATGCATTACCAACATTACCAGATTCAAAAGAAGTAGAATCAGTAATTTGTGCACCAGCAATTCAATTAGATGCATTAACTACTGCAGTTAAAGAAGGAAAAGCACAAGGTTTAGAAATCGGTGCTCAAAATACGTATTTCGAAGATAATGGTGCGTTCACAGGTGAAACGTCTCCAGTTGCATTAGCAGATTTAGGCGTTAAATACGTTGTTATCGGTCATTCTGAACGTCGTGAATTATTCCACGAAACAGATGAAGAAATTAACAAAAAAGCGCACGCTATTTTCAAACATGGAATGACTCCAATTATTTGTGTTGGTGAAACAGACGAAGAGCGTGAAAGTGGTAAAGCTAACGATGTTGTAGGTGAGCAAGTTAAGAAAGCTGTTGCAGGTTTATCTGAAGATCAACTTAAATCAGTTGTAATTGCTTATGAGCCAATCTGGGCAATCGGAACTGGTAAATCATCAACATCTGAAGATGCAAATGAAATGTGTGCATTTGTACGTCAAACTATTGCTGACTTATCAAGCAAAGAAGTATCAGAAGCAACTCGTATTCAATATGGTGGTAGTGTTAAACCTAACAACATTAAAGAATACATGGCACAAACTGATATTGATGGGGCATTAGTAGGTGGCGCATCACTTAAAGTTGAAGATTTCGTACAATTGTTAGAAGGTGCAAAATAATCATGGCTAAGAAACCAACTGCGTTAATTATTTTAGATGGTTTTGCGAACCGCGAAAGCGAACATGGTAATGCGGTAAAATTAGCAAACAAGCCTAATTTTGATCGTTATTACAACAAATATCCAACGACTCAAATCGAAGCGAGTGGCTTAGATGTTGGACTACCTGAAGGACAAATGGGTAACTCAGAAGTTGGTCATATGAATATCGGTGCAGGACGTATCGTTTATCAAAGTTTAACTCGAATCAATAAATCAATTGAAGACGGTGATTTCTTTGAAAATGATGTTTTAAATAATGCAATTGCACACGTGAATTCACATGATTCAGCGTTACACATCTTTGGTTTATTGTCTGACGGTGGTGTGCACAGTCATTACAAACATTTATTTGCTTTGTTAGAACTTGCTAAAAAACAAGGTGTTGAAAAAGTTTACGTACACGCATTTTTAGATGGTCGTGACGTAGATCAAAAATCCGCTTTGAAATACATCGAAGAGACTGAAGCTAAATTCAATGAATTAGGCATTGGTCAATTTGCATCTGTGTCTGGTCGTTATTATGCAATGGACCGTGACAAACGTTGGGAACGTGAAGAAAAAGCTTACAATGCTATTCGTAATTTTGATGCCCCAACTTATGCAACTGCCAAAGAAGGTGTAGAAGCAAGCTATAATGAGGGCTTAACTGACGAATTCGTAGTACCATTCATCGTTGAGAATCAAAATGACGGTGTTAATGATGGAGATGCAGTGATCTTCTATAATTTCCGACCTGATAGAGCAGCACAATTATCGGAAATTTTTGCGAACAGAGCATTCGAAGGCTTTAAAGTTGAACAAGTTAAAGACTTATTCTATGCAACATTCACTAAGTATAACGACAATATCGATGCGGCTATCGTTTTCGAAAAAGTTGATTTAAATAATACAATTGGTGAAATTGCACAAAATAACAATTTAACACAATTACGTATTGCAGAAACTGAAAAATATCCTCACGTTACTTACTTTATGAGTGGTGGACGTAACGAGGAATTTAAAGGTGAACGCCGTCGTTTAATTGATTCACCTAAAGTTGCAACGTATGACTTGAAACCAGAAATGAGTGCTTATGAAGTTAAAGATGCATTATTAGAAGAGTTAAATAAAGGTGACTTGGACTTAATTATTTTAAACTTTGCTAACCCTGATATGGTTGGACATAGTGGTATGCTTGAGCCGACAATCAAAGCAATCGAAGCGGTTGATGAATGTTTAGGTGAAGTCGTTGATAAGATTTTAGACATGGACGGTTATGCAATTATTACTGCTGACCATGGTAACTCTGATCAAGTATTGACGGATGATGATCAACCAATGACTACGCATACAACGAACCCAGTACCAGTGATTGTAACAAAAGAAGGCGTTACACTTCGAGAAACTGGTCGCTTAGGTGACTTAGCACCTACATTATTAGATTTATTAAATGTAGAACAACCTGAAGACATGACAGGTGAATCTTTAATTAAACACTAATATTGTAAAAGATGTTAAGTAAACGCTTAATGACACTTATTTTTTGAAAATAATAGTAATATCATTTTGTTAAATGAAAGAATAAAGCTATAATAATTATAGAATAACTATTTAAAGGAGATTATAAACATGCCAATTATTACAGATGTTTACGCTCGCGAAGTCTTAGACTCTCGTGGTAACCCAACTGTTGAAGTAGAAGTATTAACTGAAAGTGGCGCATTTGGTCGTGCATTAGTACCATCAGGTGCTTCAACTGGTGAACACGAAGCTGTTGAATTACGTGATGGAGACAAATCACGTTATTTAGGTAAGGGTGTTACTAAAGCAGTTGAAAACGTTAATGAAATCATCGCACCAGAAATTATTGAAGGTGAATTTTCAGTATTAGATCAAGTATCTATTGATAAAATGATGATCGCATTAGACGGTACTCCAAACAAAGGTAAATTAGGTGCAAATGCTATTTTAGGTGTATCTATCGCAGTAGCACGTGCAGCAGCTGACTTATTAGGTCAACCACTTTACAAATATTTAGGTGGATTTAATGGTAAGCAGTTACCAGTACCAATGATGAACATCGTTAATGGTGGTTCTCACTCAGATGCTCCAATTGCATTCCAAGAATTCATGATTTTACCTGTAGGTGCTACAACGTTCAAAGAATCATTACGTTGGGGTACTGAAATTTTCCACAACTTAAAATCAATTTTAAGCAAACGTGGTTTAGAAACTGCAGTAGGTGACGAAGGTGGTTTCGCTCCTAAATTTGAAGGTACTGAAGATGCTGTTGAAACAATTATCCAAGCAATCGAAGCAGCTGGTTACAAACCAGGTGAAGAAGTATTCTTAGGATTTGACTGTGCATCATCAGAATTCTATGAAAATGGTGTATATGACTACAGTAAGTTCGAAGGCGAACACGGTGCAAAACGTACAGCTGCAGAACAAGTTGACTACTTAGAACAATTAGTAGACAAATATCCTATCATTACAATTGAAGACGGTATGGACGAAAACGACTGGGATGGTTGGAAACAACTTACAGAACGTATCGGTGACCGTGTACAATTAGTAGGTGACGATTTATTCGTAACAAACACTGAAATTTTAGCAAAAGGTATTGAAAACGGAATTGGTAACTCAATCTTAATTAAAGTTAACCAAATCGGTACATTAACTGAAACATTTGATGCAATCGAAATGGCTCAAAAAGCTGGTTACACAGCAGTAGTTTCTCACCGTTCAGGTGAAACAGAAGATACAACAATTGCTGATATTGCTGTTGCTACAAACGCTGGTCAAATTAAAACTGGTTCATTATCACGTACTGACCGTATTGCTAAATACAATCAATTATTACGTATCGAAGATGAATTATTTGAAACTGCTAAATATGACGGTATCAAATCATTCTATAACTTAGATAAATAATCATTTTAAACATTAAGTACTGCCATAATTTTAGTTGAGGATTATTATGTCGGTATAAATTGAATAAAGTTTTTGAGTTCACGCTTAAAAAGTTCACGCTTGTATTTATAACCTGCCACAGAGTTGAGACTGTGGTAGGTTTTTTATTTTGAAGTATTATTCATAACAGACTAATAATCATGAGGTAACTAATAACACATATTTAACT
>NZ_JACYVY010000039.1:0-15819 GCF_017151825.1 Staphylococcus sp. EG-SA-18 | reverse complement strand
AATTTCCATCAAATAATTAATAGAAATCAGCTTTTTTACATTGCCTAAGAACTTAATGTCCCAGCCTATTCGTTTGAATTATTTAATTTTTTACTTTGAAAGGAATGTTTAAAAAACTACTTCATCTGTCCGATTTAATATTGAATAAAAAAACACGCATCCTACGACACGTGTAAAAATGATTATTCTTTTGAGTCCATTCGACTCCAACCTTTTTTAGTTAAAGTGATTTTACCTGTTTCTATATTAATAATCTTCTGTTTATATAAGTGACCGATTGCACGTTTGAATGAACCTTTACTCATATTGAATACTTCTTTAATCGCTTCAGGGCTTGATTTGTCCCAGAATGGTAATTCACCATCATATTCAACTAGTAAATCAAAGATGACTTGGCCGTCATCGTCTAAACGTTCATGTGCAAGTGGTAAAAATGAACCATTTAACTCACCTTTATCATTATGCCCGATAATTCTAACTTGAACAGATTCACCTAATCTTGGTTCAGCTTTACGTTCTGATTCATGTACGAAAATTTTGTAACCTGATTCGCTTAATAAAAAGCTACCAATTCGTAATACGCGGTAAGGTTTGGCTTCAATGACTTCGTTTTTTAAATTATCGTCGTGTACAGGTGTAAACATATTTTCTACAACAGATTCACTCGCTAATCTTCCATACATATGATTCTCACGGTCAATTCGTAATGTGACTAGCAAATGATCACCAGGTTGTGGCCATAGTGATTTCACTTTTGGTAAATCTTCCCATGGTACTAACACTTCACGGGGTAATCCAACATCTATACGTGCCCCATCGCGATCCGTTTTAAGTACTTTAGCAAAGTCATATTTATCTTTCGTAATATCAGGCATATTTTGAGTTGCAAATAATTCACCTGAACGGTTTGGATAAATGAAGAAACTATATTCTTCACCTACTTCTAATTCATCATCATCGTTCATTTCTGATTGGTTTAACTTTACGTTTTCACCGTTTGGTCCTTTTAAAAGGTAAGTTGAGCCTTGTAACCCTACTACTTCAAGGAATTCTATAGAACCTACTATATCTTTGTCTAATGCCATGTTATTCTCCTTCGATTCTTGTATTCTTTATTATTATAACATGTGTGAGTCATTCTATCATTACAACTTATATGAGGTCGAAACTGTGACGATAATATGATATAATTCTTCCGTTAGAATATCGAATGAAAAAAAGGAGAAAATGCATGTTACAAGTAACTGATGTGAGTTTACGTTTTGGAGATCGTAAACTATTTGAAGATGTAAATATTAAATTTACAGAAGGTAATTGTTATGGATTAATTGGTGCGAATGGTGCAGGTAAATCAACATTCTTAAAAATATTATCTGGTGAATTAGATTCTCAAACAGGACATGTTTCATTAGGTAAAAATGAACGTCTAGCTGTTTTAAAACAGGACCACTATGCTTATGAAGATGAACGCGTGCTTGATGTTGTAATTAAAGGTCACGAACGTCTTTATGAGGTTATGAAAGAAAAAGATGAAATCTATATGAAGCCAGATTTCAGTGATGAAGATGGTATCCGTGCTGCTGAACTTGAAGGTGAATTTGCAGAAATGAATGGTTGGAATGCTGAAGCTGATGCTGCTAACCTTTTATCTGGTTTAGGTATCGATCCAACTTTACACGATAAAAAAATGGCTGAATTAGAAAACAACCAAAAAATTAAAGTATTATTAGCGCAAAGTTTATTCGGTGAACCAGACGTACTATTACTGGATGAGCCTACTAACGGTCTCGATATTCCAGCAATCAGTTGGTTAGAAGATTTCTTAATTAACTTTGATAATACTGTTATCGTAGTATCGCATGACCGTCATTTCTTAAATAACGTATGTACACATATCGCTGATTTAGACTTTGGTAAAATTAAAGTTTATGTTGGTAACTATGATTTTTGGTATCAATCTAGTCAGTTAGCTCAAAAGATGGCTCAAGAACAAAACAAGAAAAAAGAAGAAAAAATGAAAGAGTTACAGGACTTTATTGCTCGTTTCTCAGCTAACGCTTCTAAATCTAAACAAGCAACAAGTCGTAAAAAACAACTTGAGAAAATTGAATTAGATGATATTCAACCATCATCAAGAAGATATCCTTTCGTTAAATTCACGCCTGAGCGTGAGATTGGTAATGACTTATTAATCGTTCAAAATCTTTCTAAAACGATTGACGGTGAAAAAGTATTAGATAACATTTCATTCACAATGAATCCAAATGATAAAGCAATTTTAATTGGAGATAGTGAAATCGCGAAAACAACATTACTTAAAATATTAGCTGGTGAAATGGAACCAGACGAAGGTTCTTATAAATGGGGTGTAACAACATCATTAAGTTACTTCCCTAAAGATAACTCAGAATTCTTTGAGGGCGTTAATATGAACCTTGTAGATTGGTTAAGACAATATGCACCGGAAGATGAACAAACAGAAACATTTTTACGTGGTTTCTTAGGTCGTATGTTATTTAGTGGTGAAGAAGTTAAGAAAAAAGCTAGTGTGCTTTCAGGTGGAGAAAAAGTACGTTGTATGCTAAGTAAAATGATGTTATCAAGTGCGAATGTACTTTTACTTGACGAACCTACTAACCACTTAGACTTAGAAAGTATTACTGCTGTCAATGATGGTCTTAAATCATTTAAAGGTTCTATCATCTTTACTTCTTATGACTTCGAATTTATCAACACGATTGCAAACCGTGTTATCGATTTAAATAAACAAGGCGGCGTTTCAAAAGAAATTCCATATGAAGAATACTTGCAAGAAATCGGCGTTTTAAAATAAACATAATATGTAGAATTTCTTTTCGAAAATCTCTGTGTTGAGGCCCGACCAACTTGCACATTATTGTAAGTTGGCTTACTGTCACCTTCTATATTGGGACTTATTCCGCAACTTGTATTGTTTGTAGAAATTAGGAATCCAATTTCTCTATGTGTGGCACCGACAAGGATTGAAAAAAGCTAGCTACAAAGTCATTTTCATTCAGTCAACTACTGTCAATATAACATTGCAGGGCCTAGGGCATTGATTCATGTCCGAGACTATATTCAATTTAATAGACATTAACTGGGCGTCTCGATGCTAATATTTATAGCATCAAGGTGTCCTTTTTATTTTATTTTTTAGCACATCAGCACAGTGAACACCCCTTCTCTAAATTACAAATACAGTTATCACCGCATTAAAAGAGTACATTTATTTAATGTGCATATTGAGTATGGAGTATGCTATAAGTATTTTGAATTTTATTTTTCAAAAAGTCTCATTATCACCACCTTTTAAAATATAAGCAACGCTATAACTTGAATTTTCAGGTTATTCCAAAAAATCTAAATTATCGGTTTACATTCATATTTGTCATATGTATAATGAACACATACCAATTTAATAATATTTTGATGAGGCGCATCAATCATGAGTAAAGTTTAGATTACTGTCTGCTAACAGCTAAATTTGAAAGGGTGCGATGCCGAAGCGATTATAATAGCAGTTATAATTTGTTGGACTTTTTGGTTAAGAGCTGAGAGTTTGTCATTATTTAAAAATAATGGAGTGCATCACTTGTATATAGATTAAGAGCAAGTTCGCATTCCGAACTTGTTCTTTTTTTATTATTGTGTGCCCTTCCTAACAATTAGGAGGATTATATGGTAACAAGAAGTGTGTTGAAATATGGCGGATCATCCGTCAGTGATTTTACAAAAATAAAAAGGATCGCTGAAATGTTAAAGGAGCGGGTCAATCAAGATGAACAATTAATTGTCGTTGTAAGTGCTATGGGTAACACAACAGATCAATTAATGACGAATGTATCGACCTTGACTAAAGCACCAAAACAACAAGAACTGGCATTATTATTGACAACCGGAGAGCAACAAACTGTATCTTATTTATCAATGGTATTAAATGATATCGGTGTGAATGCCAAAGCAATGACTGGCTATCAAGCGGGTATTAAAACCATTGGCCATCATTTAAAAAGTAAAATTGCTCAAATTAATCCTCAAACATTTGAACAAGCCTTTCAAGAAAACGATATTTTAGTAGTTGCTGGATTTCAAGGCATCAATGAACATCAGGAATTAACAACTTTAGGCAGAGGCGGTTCTGATACGACCGCTGTGGCACTTGCTGTTAGTAATCAAATACCTTGTGAAATTTATACCGACGTTGATGGTGTGTATGCCACTGACCCAAGACTTTTACCAAAAGCTAAACGACTAGACATCGTCTCATATGAAGAAATGATGGAAATGAGCGCTTTAGGTGCTGGTGTACTTGAAACAAGAAGTGTTGAATTAGCTAAAAACTATAATATCCCTTTATATTTAGGAAAAACTTTATCGAACGTGAAAGGAACATGGATTATGTCAAATGAAGAAATATTAGAGAAAAAAGCAGTTGCTGGTGTGGCTTTGGATAAACATATGATGCATGTAACAATTAGTTATCCCCTAACTGACAATCAGCTACTTACCCAACTATTTACGGAACTTGAAGAAGGTGCTGTAAATGTTGATATGATTTCACAAATCGTCAACTTGGATGGACTACAACTATCCTTCACGATTAAAGATAGTGATTTTCATCAAATTTCTATGATTCTTGAAACATTAAAGAATCAATATGAAGCATTAGCTTATAAAATCAATGAGCATTATGTCAAAATTTCATTAATTGGCTCAGGCATGCGTGATATGTCAGGTGTGGCATCAAAAGCATTTTTGACATTAATTGAAAATAATATACCTTTCTACCAAACAACAACTTCTGAAATAAGTATTTCATACGTCATTGATGATTTTAATGGGCAACAAGCGGTGGAAAAACTATATGACGCATTTAACATTTAATGGTAAAATGATTGTTAAAATATTCTAAAAATTGGAAATTATTATAAAATGGAGTGACAAGTTATGACAAAATTAGCAGTTGTGGGTTCAACAGGATTAGTAGGTACAAAAATGTTGGAGACATTAAATCGTAAAGATATTCCTTTCGATGAATTAGTATTATTTTCATCAGCACGTTCTGCAGGGAAAGAAGTTGAATTTCAAGGAAAAACATATACAGTTCAAGAATTAACTGATGCTCGTGCAAGTGAACATTTCGATTATGTATTAATGAGTGCTGGTGGCGGTACAAGCGAACACTTTGCCCCACTCTTTGAAAAAGCTGGTGCAATCGTTATAGACAATTCAAGTCAATGGCGTATGGCAGAAGATATTGATTTAATCGTTCCGGAAGTCAATGAACCTACTTTTACAAGAGGTATCATTGCCAATCCAAACTGCTCTACGATTCAGTCTGTTGTGCCATTAAAAGTATTGCAAGATGCTTATGGTTTAAAACGAGTGGCATATACAACATATCAAGCTGTATCAGGTTCAGGGATGAAAGGTAAGAAAGATTTAGCTGAAGGTGTAAATGGTAAAGCACCAGAAGCATATCCACATCCAATTTATAATAATGTGTTACCGCATATTGATGTGTTTTTAGAAAACGGATATACAAAAGAAGAACAAAAAATGATTGATGAGACGAGAAAAATTTTAAATGCGCCAGACTTAAAAGTAACAGCAACATGTGCACGTGTGCCTGTTCAAGATAGTCATAGTGTTGAAATTGATGTAACGCTTGAAAAAGAAGCGACTGCAGAAGATATTAAAGCATTATTTGATCAAGATGACCGCGTTGTTTTAGTAGACAATCCAGAGAACAATGAATATCCAATGGCAATCAATTCTACTAATAAAGATGAAGTGTTTGTTGGCCGTATACGTAGAGATGATTCATTAGAAAATACTTTCCATGTATGGTGTACATCAGACAATTTATTAAAAGGTGCTGCATTAAATGCTGTACAAGTATTGGAACAAGTTATGCGTTTAAAAGGAGCGAATTAAAATGACACATTTATTTGAGGGTGTTGGCGTTGCACTTACAACCCCTTTTACAAATAACAAAATTAATATTGAAGCTTTGAAAACACACGTTAATTTTTTACTAGAAAATAATGCCCAAGCAATCATCGTTAATGGAACTACTGCTGAGAGCCCTACTTTAACAACAGATGAAAAAGAACGCATTCTAAAAACAGTTATTGATCTTGTAGATAAACGTGTTCCTGTCATAGCAGGAACTGGCACTAATGATACTGAAAAGTCAATCCAAGCTTCAATCCAAGCTAAAGCCTTAGGGGCTGATGCAATTATGTTAATTACGCCCTACTACAACAAAACGAATCAACGTGGTTTAGTCAAACACTTTGAAGCGATTGCAGATGCTGTGAAATTACCAGTCGTGCTGTACAATGTTCCTTCAAGAACGAACATGACAATTGAACCAGAAACTGTAGAAATATTAAGTCAACATCCTTATATAGTTGCTTTAAAAGATGCTACGAATGATTTTGAGTATTTAGAAGAAGTGAAAAAGCGAATTGATACAAATTCATTTGCATTATATAGTGGCAATGATGACAACGTCGTTGAATACTATCAACGTGGCGGTCAAGGGGTTATCTCTGTTATTGCCAATGTCATTCCTAAAGAATTTCAAGCGTTATACGATGCTCAACAAAGTGGATTAGATATTCAAGATCAATTTAAACCAATCGGCACACTGTTATCAGCCCTATCAGTTGATATTAACCCAATTCCTATTAAAGCTTTAACAAGTTATTTAGGATTTGGAAATTATGAATTACGTTTACCATTGGTTAGCCTAGAAGATACAGATACTAAAGTGCTTCGTGAAGCATATGACACATTTAAAGCGGGTGAAAATGAGTGAAAATATTACTAATTGGCTATGGTGCAATGAATCAACGCGTTGCTAGATTAGCAGAAGAAAAAGGACATGAAATCGTTGGGGTCATTGAAAATACACCGAAAGCAACAACGCCATATCAACAATATCAACATATTGCAGATGTTAAAGATGCCGATGTTGCAATAGATTTTTCAAATCCAAATCTGCTTTTCCCTTTATTAGATGAAGAGTTTCATTTGCCATTAGTTGTGGCAACAACTGGCGAGAAAGAAAAACTACTTAATAAGTTAGATGAATTGAGTCAAAATATACCTGTATTTTTCAGCGCGAACATGAGTTATGGCGTTCATGCACTGACTAAAATTTTAGCAGCTGCTGTTCCCCTACTTGATGAATTCGACATCGAATTAACTGAGGCACATCATAATAAAAAAGTAGATGCACCAAGTGGTACGTTAGAAAAATTGTATGATGTGATCGTATCTTTGAAAGAAAATGTAACACCTGTGTATGATAGACATGAATTAAATGAAAAACGCCAGCCACAAGATATTGGTATACATTCTATTCGTGGAGGTACGATTGTCGGTGAACATGAAGTTCTATTTGCTGGCACTGATGAAACGATTCAAATCACGCATCGTGCACAATCAAAAGATATTTTTGCGAATGGTGCAATACAAGCAGCAGAACGCTTAGTTAATAAACCAAACGGCTTTTATACGTTTGACAACTTATAAACATATTAAAGGAGATTGATTATTTTATGGTACAACATTTAACAGCTGAAGAAATTATTCAATATATAAGTGATGCTAAAAAGTCTACACCAATAAAAGTATATTTAAATGGTAATTTTGAAGGCATCACATATCCAGAAAGTTTTAAAGTATTTGGTTCAGAACAATCTAAAGTAATCTTTTGTGAAGCGGATGATTGGAAACCTTTTTACGAAGCATATGGTAGTCAATTCGAAGATATAGAAATTGAAATGGATCGTCGCAATTCTGCCATTCCATTAAAAGACTTAACAAATACGAATGCACGAATTGAACCAGGTGCGTTTATTAGAGAACAAGCCATTATTGAAGATGGTGCTGTCGTTATGATGGGCGCAACAATTAATATTGGCGCAGTCGTTGGCGAAGGTACAATGATTGATATGAATGCTACTCTCGGTGGTCGTGCTACAACTGGTAAAAATGTACATGTAGGGGCTGGCGCAGTATTAGCAGGTGTGATTGAACCCCCTAGTGCATCACCGGTTATAATCGAGGATGATGTATTAATCGGTGCAAATGCAGTTATTTTAGAAGGTGTACGTGTTGGTAAAGGTGCTATTGTTGCAGCTGGCGCGATTGTGACACAAGATGTACCAGCTGGTGCAGTTGTTGCTGGTACACCTGCAAAAGTGATTAAGCAAGCTTCTGAAGTACAAGATACTAAAAAAGAGATTGTAGCAGCATTAAGAAAACTGAATGACTAGTGACGTCAACGTATAATAATTTCAAGGTTGAGATACGATTATGTCTCAACCTTATTGTTTATCATTGAATAAACTTATGATCACAAATTTCGAAATACGTTACACTATTTATATAGTAATTTAACACAAAGGATTGATAATTATGAATGAATTAGAATTTGTTACGAAACATCGCCGTCATTTACATCAACATCCTGAATTAAGCTTACATGAATTTGAAACAACTGCTTATATTAAAGCGTTTTTAGATAGTTTAAATATTAAATACGATTGCCCATTGGAAACTGGCGTCATTGCATACTTAGAAGGTAATGGCTCACATACGATAGCGTATAGAGCTGATATTGATGCCTTACCTATTTTAGAGGAAAATGATGTGCCTTATCGCAGTCAATCTGATCATGTGATGCATGCTTGTGGACATGATGGTCATACAACTGCATTAATGCTTTTTGTACAACGTTGCAAAGACATGCAAGACGCAGGTCAATTACCGCAAAATGTCGTTTTCATTTTCCAACCTGCAGAAGAAACTGGTGGCGGTGCAAATCGATTAATAAAAGCCGGTGCCTTTGATAAGTATCCAATTGAAGCGGTATTTGGTATTCATGTTAACCCATTTGCTGATGAAGGCATTGCAGTGATAAGAGATGAAGAAATTACGGCCAGCGCAACAGAGTATCGCTTTTTCTTAACAGGCCTGTCAAGTCATGTTGCTGATAAAGAACAAGGTCATTCTTGTGGTGAAGCATTACAACATGTATTAACTCAAATATCACAAATTCAACAATTTCACCTTAACGGTTTGAAACGAAATATTGTTCATATTGGTCATTTTAAAGCTGGTGAAGCGATTAACACTGTACCAAGTAATGGTTATTTAGAAGGTACAATTCGTACATATGATATTGATGATTTAACAATCGTTAAAAATCAAATGCACAAGATAGCAGAAAGTGTCAAGCTTCTGTTTAATGTAGATTGTGAAGTTAAATTTGCAGAAGGTTATCCCCCTACAATCAATAGTCCGAAATTACGTACTCAAATAGAGGACGCCTTAATAAAAGCTGATTTAAATGTCTATGACAAACCAACGCCATTCTTATTTGGGGAAGATTTTAGTTTTTATGGTCAACAACTAGCTCCAGCTTACTTTGTTTTTATAGGAACACGAAATGAAGATAAAGGTTTTGTAACTGGTTTGCACACATCACATTTAAATTTTGATGAAAAAGTGTTAATAAACGTGGTTAATTTTTACGAAAATTTATTAAATAATTACAAAGAGGTGTAATACATTGACAGCAACATGGTCTGTAAATAAGAAAATATTTTTACAAAATGCAATCACAGTCAAAAACAATCAGCCATTAATGGCAGTTGTTAAAAATAATGCATATCACTATGACCTAGAATTTGCTGTAACTCAGTTTATCCATGCAGGTATAGATACATTTAGCACAACATCACTACGAGAAGCAATTCAAATTAGACAACTTGTTCCAGATGCAACAATCTTTTTAATGAATGCAGTTTACGAGTTTGATTTAGTCCGTGAACATCAAATACACATGACTTTGCCGTCGTTGACATATTACTATAACCATAAAAATGATTTAGCAGGTATTCATGTTCACTTAGAATTTGAAAATTTATTACATCGGTCTGGATTTAAAGATTTAAACGAAATTAAAGAAGTATTGAAAGATCACCATCATAATCAAAATGCAAAAATGATTATTAGTGGTTTATGGACCCATTTTGGATATGCTGATGAATTCGATGTGTCAGATTATAATGTTGAACGTTCACAATGGATGGAAATTGTTGAAGCACTTTTATCTGAAGGTTATCAGTTCGACCTAATCCATGCTCAAAATAGTGCGAGTTTTTATCGGGAAGGACAAATATTACTACCCCACCATACACATGCACGTGTAGGTATTGCGTTATACGGTTCAAGACCATATAGTTCACTGAATCAACATGATATAGTTCAGTCATTAACTGTAAAAGCACATGTTATTCAAGTGCGCGAAGTACAAGCTGGTGATTATTGCGGTTATAGCTTTGCCTTTGAAGTGACTAAAAACAATACAAAATTAGCTGTAGTTGATATCGGTTATGGCGATGGAATTTTAAGAACACGTGCTAAACATGAAGCACTTATCAATGGTAAACGCTACCCGATACGTGCATTAATGATGAGCCATATGTTTGTTGAAGTAGATGGCAATGTACATGCACAAGATGAAGTTATTCTTTATAATAATGATATCCGCATCGATGAATATACCTTTAAAGGTGTTGGTGCAAATTCTGAACAATTAAGTGCTATGAATCATGATTCTTTAAAAAAGGAGTACATTTCAAATGACTGTTAAATATAATCAAAATGGCGAATTAACAATGGATGGTATTAGTTTAAAAACGATTGCGCAAAGCTTTGGTACACCTACCATTGTTTATGATGAACTACAAATTAGAGAACAGATGCGCCGTTACCATCGCGCATTTAAAGATAGTGGATTAAAATACAATATTTCATACGCCTCAAAGGCATTTACTTGCATTCAAATGGTCAAACTTGTAGCTGAGGAAGATTTACAGTTAGATGTTGTTTCTGAAGGTGAATTATATACAGCTTTAGAAGCAGGTTTTGAACCGAGTCGCATCCATTTCCATGGTAACAATAAAACGAAACATGAAATTAGGTATGCTTTAGAAAATAATATCGGTTATTTTGTTATAGATTCATTAGAAGAAATTGAATTAATAGACCGCTATGCTAATGATACGGTGCAAGTTGTATTACGAGTTAATCCAGGTGTTGAAGCACATACACACGAATTTATTCAAACTGGGCAAGAAGATAGTAAGTTTGGATTATCAATTCAATATGGCTTAGCTAAAAAAGCAATTGACAAAGTCCAACAATCTAAACACTTAAAATTAAAAGGTGTACATTGTCATATTGGTTCACAGATTGAAGGTACAGAAGCATTTATTGAAACTGCTAAAATTGTTTTACGTTGGCTTAAAGAGCAAGGCATTCAAGTTGAATTATTAAACCTTGGTGGTGGCTTTGGTATTAAATATGTTGAAGGTGACGAAAGTTTCCCTATCGAAAGTGGTATTAAAGATATTACAGACGCAATAAAATCCGAAATTAAAGTTCTAGGTATAGATGCACCAGAAATAGGTATTGAACCGGGACGATCAATTGTAGGTGAAGCTGGCGTTACTTTATATGAAGTTGGAACCATTAAAGAAATTCCAGAGATTAATAAATATGTTTCAATCGATGGCGGTATGAGTGATCATATCAGAACTGCACTTTATGACGCAAAGTATCAAGCATTGCTTGTTAATAGAAATGAAGAAGCAGATGACAGTGTAACTATAGCTGGAAAATTATGTGAGTCTGGTGATATCATTATTAAAGACGCTAAATTACCTTCATCAGTCAAACGTGGAGACTATCTTGCTATATTATCAACTGGTGCATATCATTACTCTATGGCATCCAATTACAATCAAATGCAAAAGCCTTCTGTGTTTTTCTTAAAAGATGGCAAAGCACGTGAAGTTATAAAGCGACAATCGTTAAGACAACTCATTATTAATGATACAAAATAAAAATAAACAAAGTAATCCCCGAAGCACAGAAAATTATACTGTGACTCGGGGAATTTTTATGCATTATAGATGACTGTAGAAAACATGCTTGGACATATACTCTAAAAAAGGAAGAACAGCACATTTTTAGTTAGAAAGTATTTATTTCTTTTTGTCATTAATCCTTTATATTTAGTTAGCCCTATTCAACTAATTTAAAGCATCATATACATACCACACTTTAAACAAGCATCATGAAATTAGATTTTATGCTTTACTTGCTTTTTCAAATAATATAAAACGATAAGAATTAACAACAAATATAATGTATAAAACAGAATTTCATCAAATCCAAAATCTTTACTTGTAATTAATACATCAATATCTTCTAATTCCATCATCTCTGCTTTAATATAATTATTAAACTTTGGCAAAGTCATTAAATGTACATTGTAAATATAGTAATAAAAGTCGATAAATATGATGTTAAAAAATATGTATGTTTTATCAATATTAGTTTTGAAAAATAATATCCCAGAAATCATTATCGGAATCACTAATACAATCATCATTGCTGCTAAAATATTAATATTTAATCCAATTGCAGATAATACACCGAAAACTAATAAATTAGCAACTAAACTAAGGATAAGATATTTCATAAAATCACCTCGTCGTTGTACACCATAATTATATTATATAAATATAATTTTCTATTGCAAACAATGTTGGTGATATAAAAAAAGAGTTCTCAATTTGGCTGAGAAACTCATCGCGTTAAGTATTTGTAATAAGCATATAAAAACACCTTACTTCTTGGTAAGGTGTTAGTTAAAATCAATGATTCAAATCTAAGAATTATAGTTTAACAACGTTTGCAGCTTGTGGACCGCGGTCGCCTTCAACTACTTCAAACTCAACAGCTTGACCTTCTTCTAATGATTTGTAACCATCTTGGTTAATTGCTGAAAAATGTACGAATACGTCATTTTCTCCTTCAACTTCGATAAAGCCGAATCCTTTTTCAGCGTTAAACCATTTAACTGTACCTTGTTTCATAATCTGAAACCTCCAAGACTAAAATTCATTCAATATGCTTATTCGCATATTACAAAAAATACATGCAAATTTCACTCAAATATTCTTTGCAATATGGAATAATCATCTGCTTAACTTGTATTATAGTGCAGTTATTACCAAATTGCAATACAATAATAAAAAATATTCATTTAATCAATTATTGGTAGTTTATAATATACTTCATTATTTTGTAAAACAATGAAACTATAAAATATTTGTAAATCCTCTTCACAATCTTCGCAATAGTTCATGTCACAATTATTATAAAATGCATAAATATTATATTTGCCTGTGACATAATTATCGAACTGAACTTTACATTGATTAATCAATTGTTGATAGTGCTTAAACATGTCATCAAAATCTTGATATTGATATTTTTCAACAATGTTTTCTGGCCAGTCACTGAATAACCACCATCCCTCATAATCGGCTCTAATTTTGGTAACTGTCCACATTATTAAAGACCCCTTCCATACTTCAAAAACTCTATACTTATTTTTATACCTTTATCCTCTGAAAATCAAGTTTGACGACTTGAAACAAACAAAGTAGTAACTATAGTAATTATTAGTTTTTTTAAGTAAAACTACGTATAATAACATTATGAGGTGGTAAAAATGAGACATATACATTTACAAGTATTCGGACGCGTTCAAGGCGTCGGATTTAGATATTTTACACAACGCATTGCAATGAACTATAACATTGTCGGTACTGTTCAAAATGTAGATGACTATGTAGAGATATATGCACAAGGGGATGACGCAGATATAGAGAGATTTATTCAAGGTGTAATTGAAGGTGCCTCACCAGCATCAAATGTAACAAGCCATCAACTTGAAGAGTTAGAACTAAATCAAAAATTATCGGATTTTCGATCAATATAAAATGCTAAATAAAGGAAGATGACAGTGAGATATAATATTTCTCATATATTTGGGGTGTTAGTGGGAATTCCTGTAGCGTTTTTAACAAGCATATTTGGGATGATTGCACTTGATGTATCTTTTTTAATTGATATGTCTATTGGTATTGTTGGCTTTTTAATGACATACCTACCGATACAAAAACTCACTTCACGCAAATATTTAAACGAAATTGGTTTGACTAGAAAAGACTATCGCTATATTCGAAATCAGTTAAATCATACACACCAAAAACTTAGAGGTATTTTAAAAACGTATGTCAATATAAGATCAATTAAAGATTTTAGGCAGATTAATGATATATACCAAATTTCACGTTCTATTTATACGACAGTTAGACAGAGACCTGCATCATTTTATAAAGTTGAAGACTTTTTTTATTCTCATATTGATAATGCTTTAAATTTGGTTGATGCATATACACGTCTAGCAAAAATGCCCAAAAAATCAATTAATGAACAGCAAAAGTTAGAACAAACACGAATTACTTTGGATGAGGTCAAACGAACATTAATCGCTGATTTAAAGCGTCTCAACGAAGATGATTATGAACGTTTAGATATTGAAATGGAATTAAATAAGTTACATCAAAAACATCATCAAGATTGATGTAAAATAGCAACTATTGGAGAGATGATTGATGACTGAAAATAAAAGTTTCAAAGAAAGCCATCCACTAGATGATTTTATAAGCGATAAAGAATTATCGAATACTACTATTCAAAAAGAAAAGTTAACAATTGAACAACAAAAACAGGTAGACACAATCAGTAAACAAATTAACCCTTTAGACAATGAAGGTTTATTAGCGTTTGGTTCTGATTTACAGAAACAAATGTCTCAA
The DNA here is from genome assembly GCF_017151825.1 of Staphylococcus sp. EG-SA-18. Classification (NCBI taxonomy): domain Bacteria; kingdom Bacillati; phylum Bacillota; class Bacilli; order Caryophanales; family Staphylococcaceae; genus Staphylococcus; species Staphylococcus sp. EG-SA-18. The sequence continues at coordinate 1,036 of NZ_JACYVY010000039.1, read as the reverse complement.
TTTTCACATCAAATGTTGGATGAAGTACAAAGTAAAGATGTTGGTCCTATTGGAGATACTTTGTCAGATCTAATATCAAAACTAAAGTCAGTTAATCCAAATGAGTTAAATACTGATAAACCATCTATGTTAAAAAGAATTTTTAGCAGAGCAAAGTCGTCTATCAATGAAATCTTTTCAAGAATGCAATCAGTTAGTGCTCAAGTCGATCGCATAACGATTCAACTGCAGAAACATCAAACACATTTAACAAGAGATATTGAATTATTAGATACGCTATATGATAAAAACAAACAATACTTTGATGACTTATCATTGCATATCATTGCTGCACAGCAAAAAAAGTTGCAATTAGAAAATGAAAAGCTACCACAATTGCAACAGCAAGCGCAGCAATCCACTAATCAAATGGATATTCAACATGTTGCAGATATGCAGCAATTTATAGATAGACTAGATAAACGCATATATGACTTACAGCTTTCAAGACAAATAGCTTTGCAAACTGCGCCACAAATTCGTATGATTCAAAATGTTAATCAAGCACTTGCCGAGAAGATACAAAGTTCAATTTTGACAAGTATTCCACTATGGAAAAATCAAATGGCCATTGCGCTTACATTAATGAGACAGCGTAATGCAGTTGCTGCACAACGAGCTGTCACTGATACAACTAATGATTTATTAACAGCAAATGCTGAAATGTTGAAACAAAATGCGATTGAAACTGCAACAGAAAATGAGCGTGGCATTGTTGACCTTGATACATTGAAACGTACACAGCGTAACATTATTGAGACAATTGAAGAAACATTAATTATTCAACAACACGGTCGCGAAGAACGACAATTAGCTGAAAAAGAATTACAACAATTAGAACAAGATTTAAAGTCACATTTAGTGAACATCAAAGGAACGAATAAACAATCATAAATTACGAATTAGATATAACAAAAAAGAGCTTGGGACATTAAGTTCCTTAAAGTTCTTAGGCAATGTAAAAAAGCTGATTTCTATTATTTATTTGATAGAAATC